>JBFWMJ010000043.1:0-21263 GCA_050251675.1 Sphingobium sp. | reverse complement strand
GCGCCGGCGGCGGCCGCCGCCGCGATCATCGCATATTCGCCCGACACCTGATAGGCGAACACCGGCACGGCAAAACGGTCCTTCACCCGCGCGACGATATCCAGATAGGGCAGGCCCGGCTTCACCATCACGCTGTCGGCGCCCTCGGCAAGGTCCAGCGCCACCTCGCGCAACGCTTCCTCCCCGTTGGCGGGGTCCATCTGGTAATTCCGCTTGTCGCCCTTCAACAGGCCGCGCGAGCCAACCGCATCGCGGAACGGGCCGTAAAAGGCGCTGGCATATTTGGCGGCATAGGCCATGATCTGCACATTCACATGGCCCTGTTCTTCCAGCGCGGCGCGGATGATGCCGACCCGGCCATCCATCATGTCGCTGGGCGCGATGATGTCCGCGCCGGCCGCCGCCTGGTTCAGCGACTGGCCGACCAGCACATCGATCGTCGCATCGTTGATGACATAGCCGCCCTTGTCCAGCAGCCCATCCTGACCATGGGCCGTATAGGGGTCGAGCGCGACGTCGGTCAGGATGCCGATATCGGGCACCGCATCCCTGATCGCGCGGATCGCGCGGCACATCAGATTGTCGGGGTTCAGCGCCTCGCGCCCGTCGTCGCTGCGGCGACCGGGCGGGGTGTTGGGGAACAGCGCGACGCAGGGAATGCCGGCCTGCGCCGCTTCCCTGGCCCGCGCCACGATCAGGTCCACCGACCAGCGCGACACGCCCGGCAGCGAGGCGACCGGCTCCTCCACCCCCTGCCCCTCCGTCACGAACAGCGGCCAGAGGAAGTCGGCGGGCGACAGGCGATGTTCCGCGTGCATCGCCCTGCTCCAGGCGGAAGCGCGCGTACGGCGCATGCGCAGCGCCGGATAGGAGGCATGGGTCATCGCCCGGCCTTAGAACATTGCCCGGCGGCGCCGCAACAGCCGATGACCCGCGCCGGCAAAACAGGCCGGACGCCCCCCAATCCCACGCACGGGAGGCAAGCGGCGCATAGCGTGACTTGGCGCGGGGCTTTCCATTGCCTATCAGCACTGGCGGGTCCGGCGAGAAAGGATGAAGGGATGCGGGGACATCGGATCGCGCAATGCGCGGGCGTAGCGCTGGCGGCGGGCGCGATGGCCGCATATGCCGCGCCGGCGCGCGCCGCGACCCGGTCCCTTACCATCACCGGGTTCGACGCGATGCGGGTCGAAGCGCCGGTGAACGTCATAGTGACCACCGGCAGCGGCGTTTCGGCCCGCGCGGATGGCGACCGGACCGTGCTGGACCGCCTGCGCATCACCATATCGGGCCGCACGCTGGTCGTCAGGATGGAACGTCCGCAGGTCGGGCAGAAAAACGCCGCGGGCACCGCCACGCTGCACCTCTCGACCGACAGGATCAGCCGTGTGGTCCTGTCCGGCGGCGGCTCGATTTCCATCGACCGGATGCGCGGCCTGCGCGGCGATATCGCGCTGAATGGCAATGGCGACGTCAACGTCGGAACGGTGGACCTCGACCAGCTGAACCTGACCATGGCTGGCGGTGGACGCGCTGTGCTGACCGGGCAGGCGGGCACGGCAACCATCCGCGTATCCGGGCCCGGCACCGTCGCCGCCGAAGCATTGCGCGCACGTCAGGCGGCACTCTTCAATGACGGTCCCGGCGCCCTTATCGTGTCGGCGGACGTCGCGGCCACCGTCCGCGCCTCCGGGTCCGGCGACGTCACGGTCATGGGCCGCGCGGCCTGCACCGTCACCAATCAGGGCACCGGACGCGTGTCCTGCGCCGGAACGGAATATTGAGAAACACGATGCCCCATCCGGTTTATCGAAAACTTTACCCTGACGGGATAAGAAGACGGTCCCTTTCCCTGCCGGAAATATCGATGCGCCGTCTCCTGTCCCTTCCCGCCCTCTTTGCCGCCGCGCTTTTGCCGCGGCAGGCCCATGCGCAGGTCGCCGTCGCGGACAGCGGCGATACGGCCTGGATGATCCTGTGCGCCGTTCTGGTTCTGGTCGCCGCACTGCCCGGCCTGATCCTGCGCCGGGCCGGGCAGACCGACGTCCGGGGCGCCCTGTCCGTCATGGGACAGGGGCTGGCGGCGGCGGCGTGCGTGTCCATCGCCTGGGCGATCGTGGGATACAGCCTGGCCTATGGCCCGGGCGGCGGCTGGCTGGGCGGCGGCGGCAATCTGCTGCTGGCCAATCTCGGCCAGTTGCGCGACGGCCTGACCGTCCCGGAATCGGCATTCGTCCTGTTCCAGATGGCGCTGGCCGTCCTTGCCGCCTGCCTTGTCGCCGGGGCGATCGGACCGCGCGCGCATCCCGGCTGGATCGTCGCCTTCTCGCCGCTATGGCTGCTCATCGTCTATGCGCCGGTCGCGCGCTGGACATGGGGTGGCGGCTGGCTTGCGGAGCTGGGCGCGATGGATTTCGCCGGGGCGCTGGTGCTGCACGTCTGCGGGGGCTTTTCCGCCCTCGCCATCGCCCTCCTCGCCGGGCGCGGGGATGATGGGCGGGCGACCGCGCATGCGCCTGTGCTCACCCTGCTGGGCGGCGCTTTCCTCTGGATCGGCTGGGCGGGCATCATGGGCGGCTGGGCGCTGGGCGCGACCGACGATGCCGCGAGCGCCATCCTCAACGCCTGTCTGGCGGCCAGCGCGGCCGCGCTGGTCCGCGCGCTGATCGACCGGCTGCTCGACGGGCGCAGCAGCGCGACCGGCATCGCATCAGGCGCGCTGGCCGGTCTGGTCGCCATATCCGCATCGGCGCCGCTGGTCGGCGCGGGCGGCGCGCTGATGATCGGCGTCATCGCGGCGGCGCTGTGCCGGGCCGGGTCCGCCGTGCTGGCGTCCCGGCTGGACGATGGCGGGGCTTTCGCCATCCACGGGCTGGGCGGCATCGTCGGCATGCTGCTGCTCCCCATCTTCACCCTGCCGCTGATGGGCGGCGTCGGTTTCGACGCCAGCATCAGCGTGCCCGGCCTGCTGTTGTCGCAGGCGACCGGCGTGGCCGTGGTCGCGCTGTGGGCCATGGCGGGCGCGGCCATCATCGCGCTGCTGGTGTCGATGGTTATCCCGCTGCGTACCGCCGAAACCGGGGAACCGGACGGCCGGGACAGCATGCCGCATGGCGAACAGGAATGGGATAACCGCTGAACGCCATGCCGGTCGCCGTCGCCATCTTCGCGCATCAGGAGGAACGCCGGATCGCCCGGTGCCTGGCATCGCTGCCGCTGGACCGGCCGGACACGCTCTACCATGTCCTCGTCAACGGGTCGACCGACGCCACGGCCGCGCGCGCCCGTGCCGCCGCCGGGGACCGGGCCAATGTCGTGGTCCACGACATCGCGGCGGGCGGAAAATCACGTACCTGGAACCATTTCGTCCACGACCTGCTCACCGGACATGAAGAGGTGGTCGTCTTCCTCGATGGTGACGCCGAGATTCAAAGCGGGTCGATCGACGCGCTGGTCGCTGACCTCGCCGCCCATCCCCAGGCCAATGCCGCCGCCGGCATGCCCGTCAACGGCCGGAAGGTGGAGGCCTATCGCGCCGGAATGCGCGATGAAGGCGGCCTGTTCGGCGATCTATATGCCCTGTCCGGCCGGTTCGTGTCCGCCATCCGGGCGCGCGGGCTGCGCCTGCCCGACGACCTGATCGGCGACGACGGGATGGTCGCCGCCTGGGCCCATACCGACCTGCAACGCGACGACGCGTGGGTGCATGGCCGCGTCACCGCCTGCGAGGATGCGGGCTTTGCCTGCGAACCGGTCAGCATCACCAGCCCGGCGACATGGCGGATGCATTACAGGCGGCTGATCAACTATTCGGTGCGTTATTTCCAGAACCGCATCATCTCCGACATCATGCGCAAGGCCGGCCCCGAAGGGCTGCCCCGGCGGGTGGACAGCCTCTATCCGCTATGGCTGCCGCGCCTGTCGCCCCGGCGCGGTCCGGTCGGCTGGTTCGACCGCAGGGCGCTGGCGCGGATGCGCGGCGCCGTGACGGAGCGCTGATCAGCGGTCGCGCCCGGCCAGTTCCTTGTTGATGAACAGCGCCGCCAGCGTGCACAGCGCGCCCGACAGCAGATAGGCGCCCGAAGCGGCCAGACCGAATGTGCTGGACAGGGCAAGCGCAACGAGCGGCGCGAACCCCGCCCCCACCAGCCAGGCAAGATCGGACGTCAGCGCCGACCCGGTATAGCGCGTGGCCGGGGCGAAATTGGACGCCACCACGCCGGACGACTGGCCGAAGGCAAGGCCCAGCAGGATGAACCCCAGCACCATGAACGCGACTTCGGCCAGTTCGCCGCCGTCCAGCATCAGGGGCGCGGCGATGCTGAACAGCGCAATGCCGATCGCCGAATAGCCCAGCAGCCTGCGCCGGCCGATCATGTCGGCGACGAACCCCGATACGATGATCGCCAGCACGCCGACACAGGCACCGATCATCTCGATCACCAGAAACCTTTCCAGCGGCTGCTCGGTGAACAGCGCGATCCACGACAGCGGGAACACCGTCACCATGTGGAACAGGGCAAAGCTCGCCAATGGCGCGACAGCGCCGAGTATGATGTTGCGCCCTTCCCCCCTCACGGTTTCGATCACCGGCGAGGGTTGAAGTTCGCGCGTCTCGAACAGCCGCTCGAACTCATAGGTGACGACGATGCGCAGGCGGGCGAACAGCGCCACGACGTTGATCGCGAACGCCACGAAAAAGGGATAGCGCCAGCCCCAACTCAGAAAATCAGCCTGTGACAGGGTGGAGAGGAAATAGGCGAACAGACCGCTGACCACCACCAGGGCGAGGGGCGCGCCCAGTTGCGGCATCATCGCATACCAGCCCCGCTTCCCCTGCGGCGCATTGAGCGACAGGAGGGAGGCCAACCCGTCCCACGTTCCACCCAGCGCCACACCCTGACCGCAGCGGAACAGCGCAAGCAACAGCGCCGACCCATGCCCGATCGTCTCATAGCCCGGGAGGAAGGCGATGGCCGCGGTCGACCCGCCCAGCAGGAACAGCGCGATGGTCAGCTTGACGCCGCGCCCATATTGGCGGTCCACCGCCATGAAGATGACCGACCCGACGGGCCTGGCCGCAAAGGCCAGCGCGAAAATGGCGAACGACCACAATGTGCCGTCCAGCGCCGACATATAGGGGAAGACCAGTTGCGGAAAAACGATGACGGACGCGATCGCATAGACGAAAAAGTCGAAAAATTCCGACGTCCGGCCGATGACGACGCCGATCGCGATTTCGCTGGGCGCGATACGTTTATGCCGGGCGGTCACGGCGCGCGCGTCGCGCTCCAGCGCGGTGGAGGATGGCGTACTGGTCACGGCGTTCATCTTTCCTGCTGGCTTCCGTGCTGGCGGGAACGGTCCACGCTCCGCTTCGTGGCGAAACGGTTGCGAAACGCGGTTGCCGTCCCGACGATCCACACGGCCCGATTGTCTCATACGGACCCATGCCCGTTTCCCGTCCGCGAAGGGATTGGACAAAAGGTCCAATATCAAGGGCGGGAACGGCCGAATATGCGGGGCCATCATGACAGCCGGTCGACGCCCCCCTTCCCCCTTCCGCTCCCGCCTGACGGGCGCCCTCCCGCTCATGCTGACGCCGTTGCTCGGCGGGTGCGACTGGATCGTGATGAACCCCGCCGGGGACGTGGCGGTGCAACAGCGCGACCTGATCCTGATTTCCACGGGCCTCATGCTGCTGGTCATCCTGCCGGTCATGGCGCTGACGGTGCTGTTCGCCTGGAAATATCGGGACAGGGCGCGCGCGCGCGATTACGATCCGGACTGGGATCATTCGACCGGCCTTGAACTGCTGATCTGGTCGATCCCGCTGCTGATCATCATCGCGCTGGGCGCCATCACCTGGAGCAGCACGCACCTGCTCGACCCCTACCGCCCGATCGAACGGATCGGCCCGGGACAGAAGGTCGATCCCGCCACCAAGCCGATTCTGGTGGATGTGGTGGCGATGGACTGGAAATGGCTGTTCATCTACCCCGAACTGGGGGTCGCCACGGTGAATGAGCTGGCCGCGCCGGTGGACCGGCCGATCGCGTTCAAGCTGACCTCCTCCTCGATCATGAACAGCTTCTACATCCCCGCGCTGGCCGGCCAGATCTACGCCATGCCGGGCATGCAGACGCAGTTGCATGCGGTCGCGAACCGGGCCGGCAGCTATGACGGCTTTTCCGCCAACTATTCCGGTGCGGGCTTCTCCCACATGCGGTTCCGCTTCCGCGCGCTCGACCCGTCCGGCTTCGACCAGTGGGTCGCGCGGGTCCGCGCCAGCGGAACGATGCTGGACCGCGCCGCCTATATGACGCTGGAAAAACCCAGCGAGAAGGTGCCGCCGATGCTGTTCGGCCGGGTGGAGCCCCATCTGTTCCACGCCGCGCTCAACATGTGCGTTCAGCCCGGAAAGCGGTGCATGGACGCGGTGATGATGACCGACCAGCGCGGCGGCGCCGGCAAGGAATCGGCGCGCGATACCGACGGACTGCGCCATGACGGGACGATCGATTTCGGTAGCTTCCACCCCATGCCGCCGGGCGCCGGGTCCGGGAAAACCCCGCCGTCCCCTACCACCCAGCCCGTCCCTACAGCCCCGCCCGCCCCCACTGCGCAGCCCGTACCCGCACAGCCTCCATCGGGCGGATCGACGGCCGCACCAGGGCATGACGGCCATCACGGTCATCATGCGAAATAGCAGGATATCCGCCCAGACGCCCGGCGCCGCCACATGGCGGGCCCATGACAAGGCCGGCGCGCCGAACACCGCCTTCCTTTCCCCCTTCCCCATCGCATCAAGGCTGTAGCGCCCATGTCCCCCCACCCTGCCCCCGAACATAGCGGTATCTGGAAGGCCATCTTCGGCCGGCTCGACTGGAGCGCCATTCCGATCCACGAACCGATCCTGGTGGCCACGTTCGCGGTGGTCGCGTTGGGCGGCGTCGCGCTGCTGGCGGTCATCACCCGCTATCGCCTGTGGGGCTGGCTGTGGCGCGACTGGTTCACGACCGTCGATCACAAACGGATCGGCATCATGTACATGATCCTGGGGCTGGTCATGTTCCTGCGCGGCTTTGCCGACGCGATCATGATGCGCCTGCAACAGGCGATGGCGTTCAACGGGTCGGAAGGCTATCTCAACGCCCATCATTACGACCAGATCTTCACGGCGCACGGCGTCATCATGATCTTCTTCGTGGCGATGCCGATGATCACGGGCCTCATGAACTATATGGTCCCGCTTCAGATCGGCGCGCGTGACGTCAGCTTCCCGTTCCTCAACAATTTCAGTTTCTGGATGACCACGGCCGGCGCGGTCATCGTCATGATGTCGCTGTTCGTCGGCGAATTCGCGCAAACCGGGTGGCTGGCCTATCCGCCGCTGTCGGGCATCGACTACAGCCCCGGCGTCGGGGTCGACTATTATATCTGGGGATTGCAGGTCGCGGGCATCGGCACCTTGCTGTCGGGCGTCAACCTGATCGCCACGATCATCAAGATGCGCGCGCCGGGCATGTCGATGATGAAGATGCCGGTGTTCGTCTGGACGTCGCTGTGCGCGAACATCCTGATCGTCGCCGCCTTCCCGGTGCTGACCGCCGTGCTCGCGCTGCTCAGCCTCGACCGCTATCTGGACACCGCCTTCTTCACGAATGATTTCGGCGGCAATCCGATGATGTACGTGAACCTCATCTGGATCTGGGGCCACCCGGAAGTCTACATCCTCATCCTGCCGCTGTTCGGCGTATTTTCCGAAGTCACCTCCACCTTTTCGGGCAAGCGGCTGTTCGGCTATTCCTCCATGGTCTACGCCACGATCGTCATCACCATCCTCAGCTATCTGGTCTGGCTGCACCATTTCTTCACCATGGGGTCGGGCGCCAGCGTCAACAGTTTCTTCGGCATTACGACGATGGTCATTTCGATCCCGACCGGGGCCAAGATCTTCAACTGGCTGTTCACCATGTATCGCGGACGCATCCGGTTCGAACTGCCAATGATGTGGACGATCGCCTTCATCCTGACCTTCGTGGTCGGGGGCATGACCGGCGTGCTGCTCGCCGTGCCGCCCGCCGATTTCGTCCTGCACAATTCGCTGTTCCTGATTGCGCATTTCCACAACGTGATCATCGGCGGCGTGCTGTTCGGCCTGTTCGCGGCGATCAACTACTGGTGGCCCAAGGCGTTCGGGTTCAAACTGGACAGGGTCTGGGGCAAGCGCAGCTTCTGGCTGTGGGTAGTCGGTTTCTGGTGCGCCTTCATGCCGCTCTACATATTGGGGTTGATGGGCGTGACCCGGCGGATGCGCGTGTTCGACGACCCGTCGCTGCAGATCTGGTTCCAGATCGCGGCGCTGGGCGCGGTCATGATTGCCGCGGGCATCGCCTGCATGTTCGTCCAGTTCTATGTCAGCATCCGTAACCGCGAAGCGTTGCGCGACACGACCGGCGACCCGTGGGACGGCCGCACGCTGGAATGGGCGACCAGTTCGCCGCCGCCCGACTATAATTTTGCCTTCACGCCCGTCGTCCACGACAGCGACGCCTGGGCCGACATGAAAAAGCGCGGCTACCAGCGCCCGGTCAGCGGCTTTACGGCCATCCACATGCCCCGCAACACCGGCGCCGGCGTCATACTGGCCGGCCTGTCGGTCGCGTGCGCGGTCGGCATGATCTGGCACATGTGGTGGCTCGCGGGCCTGAGCTTCCTGGGGATCGTGGCCGTCACCATCGCCCACAGCTTCAATTACAGGCGCGACTTCCATATCCCGGTGGAGGATGTCGTCGCGACCGAAGGCAGGCGCACCGCGCTGCTAACGGCGGCACCGGCGGGAGGACGTTGACCATGGCGACAAAGACATCCCCCGCCCCCTATCTCGACGCGGACGGCCGCCCCCTGTTCCATCTGGCCGAAGAACCGCATCATCCCGAAGGGTCCAGTACCATGCTGGGGTTCTGGATGTATCTGATGAGCGATTGCCTCATCTTCGCCTGTCTGTTCGCGACCTATGCGGTGCTGGGCGGCAACTATGCCGCCGGACCGGGGCCAAAGGACCTGTTCGACCTGAACCTCGTCGCGATCAACACCGCGATGTTGCTCTTCTCCTCCATCACCTATGGCTTCGCGATGCTGGCGATGGACCGGCACCGGACCACCGCCACACTGGGCTGGCTGGCGGTGACTGGCCTGTTCGGCCTCGCCTTCCTGGGGATCGAACTCTATGAATTCGCGCACCTCATCCATCAGGGCGCGACGCCGCAGCGGTCGGGTTTCCTGTCCGCCTTCTTCGCGCTGGTCAGCACCCACGGGCTGCATGTCGCGTTCGGCATCCTGTGGCTGGCGGTGCTGATGGCGCAGGTCGGCCGCCACGGGTTGATCCCAGCCAACCGGCGCCGGCTGATGTGCCTGTCGATGTTCTGGCATTTTCTGGACGTGATCTGGATCGGCGTCTTCACCTTCGTCTATCTCATGGGGATGCTGCGATGAGCGCGCATGATCAGCACACGGATACGGGCGGTTCCGCCCATGGCACGATGAACGGCTATGTGATCGGCTTCGGCCTGTCGGTGCTGCTCACCGCCATCCCCTTCTGGCTCGTCATGACAGGGGCGCTGAACAATGTGCAGGCGACCGCGATCATCGTCATGGCCTTCGCCGCGGTGCAGATCGTGGTGCACATGGTCTTCTTCCTGCATATGAACACCCGGTCGGAAGGCGGCTGGACGTTCATGGCGCTGATCTTCACCCTG
The DNA here is from genome assembly GCA_050251675.1 of Sphingobium sp. GTDB lineage: Bacteria > Pseudomonadota > Alphaproteobacteria > Sphingomonadales > Sphingomonadaceae > Sphingobium. The sequence continues at coordinate 11,502 of JBFWMJ010000043.1, read as the reverse complement.
GTCATCGTGGTCATCACTTTGGCTGGGTCCATGTGGGTCATGTACCATCTGAACGCCAATATGATGCCCCATTCCGTCATGGATGGCGCCCACGACATGAGCCATATGCCGTGACCCACACCGGGATCGGGCGCCGATCCCCGCTGGCCGCCGCCGGCATCACGCTGGCCGCCCTGTCGCTGCTCGCCGCCTTCGTGGCGCTGGGCCTGTGGCAGCTTGACCGGCTGGCATGGAAACGCGACCTGATTGCGCGGGTTGCCGCCCGCGTGCACGCGTCACCCGTCGCCGCGCCGATGGGGGCGGGACCGCAAGACGAATATCGCCGCGTAGTCGTGCAGGGCCGTTTCCTGCATGACCGATCGACGCTGGTGCGCGCCGCCACGGTGCATGGGTCGGGCTATTGGGTCATGACGCCGGTCATCAGCGGGAACAGCCGCGTCACGATCGTCAACCGCGGTTTCGTCCCCCCGGAGCGCAAGAGCGACCATGACCGGCCGTCCGGCATCGTGCAGGTCACGGGATTGCTGCGGCTGAGCGAACCGGACGGCGGCTTCCTGCGCGCCAACGATCCGGCGGGCGACCGCTGGTATTCCCGCGATGTCGCCGCGATCGCGCGGGCGCGCGGGCTGGCGAACGATACGGCCCCCTATTTCATCGACGCGCAATCGCCCCCCGGCGCGGCCGCAACCTACCCGATTGCCGGTCTGACCGTCCTGTCCTTTTCCGACAATCATCTTGGCTATGCGTTCACCTGGTTCGCGCTGGCGGCCATGACGCTTGCGGGGTACGCTATCGTCATGACGCGTACGGGACGAACCGGATCGGCAACAGACCTGCCATGACCCGCTGGATGCCCAGCCAGTGGCCTGCGGATGCCGCCGCGCGCAAGAATATGGCGCTGCTGATCCAGTTGCGCTGGATCGCCATAGCGGGTCAGGTCGCGACGGTGCTGATCGTCCATTTCGCCATGGGCATCGCCCTGCCGCTGGCCCCCATGCTGATGGTGCCCTGCATCGCGGCGGCCGTGAACCTTGCCAGCCTTGCCATATTGCGACGGCGGCCGGACATCGCCCATGCCGAATTGTCACTCGCCCTGCTGTTCGACGTGCTGGCGCTGACGGCGCAGCTTTATATGAGCGGCGGCGCGACCAATCCGTTCATTTCCCTCTATCTGCTTCAGGTCGCGCTGGGCGCGGTGCTGCTCGACCGGCGCAGCATATGGGGCATCGTCCTGCTTTCGGCGCTATGTGCCGGCGTGCTGACCCGGTTTCACCGGCCGCTCACCCTGCCCGATCATCTGGCAGGCGCGCTGTTCGACCTGCACATAGCGGGGGCGTGGGTCTGCTTCACGATGATCGCCGTGCTGCTGGTCCTGTTCGTGACACGCGTGACCCGTAACCTCAGCGAGCGCGAGACCTATCTGGCGGACATACGCCAGCGCGCGGCGGAGGAGGAGCATATCGTACGCATGGGGCTGCTCGCATCGGGCGCTGCGCATGAACTGGGGACGCCGCTCTCGTCCATCGCGGTGGCGCTGGGCGACTGGCGGCGGATGCCCGAAATCACCGCCAACCCGGCGCTGGCCGAAGAGGTGGAGGAGATGCAGGCCGAAATCCGCCGGTGCAAGGCGATCGTCACCGGCATTCTGCTGTCGTCGGGCGAAGCGCGTGGCGAAGCGCCGGAAATCGCCGATGTCCGCACCTTCCTCCAGACGATCGCCACGGACTGGCAAACGACGCATGCCGGCACGGTGCTGAAATGCGATTTCGGCCCATATGAGTATCCACTCATCGTCGCCGACCCGGTCATCCGGCAGGCGATCGGCAACCTGCTCGACAACGCCCATGAGGCCGGGGCAAGCCGGATCGATATGCTCGTGGGTCGGGACCGATCGGGCCTGACCATCGCGCTGCGGGACGATGGCGACGGTTTCACCCCGGACATGCTGGCCGAATTCGGCAAACCCTATCGATCCACCAAGGGCAAGCAGGGCGGCGGGCTGGGCCTGTTTCTGGTGGTGAATGTGGTACGCAAGCTGGGCGGCCATATCACCGCAAGCAACGGCGCGGATCGCGGCGCCATGATTCTGCTATACCTGCCCTTTGCCACGCTGGCGCTGGAGGCCCCCGTCGATGAACAGTGAATCCGGGCGCGATAACAAGACTCTGGTGATCGTAGAGGACGATGCGGCCTTCGCCCGCACGCTCAAACGCTCGTTCGAACGGCGTGGCTATGACGTGCTTCTGGCCGACAGCCACGACCAGTTGCTCACCCTGCTCGCGACGCATGATCCCGGCTACGCCGTCGTCGACCTCAAACTGGGCACGGGATCAGGGCTGACCTGCGTGCAGACGCTGCACGCCCATGATCCCGCCAAGCTGAACGTCGTCCTGACCGGCATTGCCAGCCTCGCCACCGCCGTGGAAGCCATCAAACTGGGCGCGTCCCATTATCTGGCAAAGCCGACCAACACCGACGATATAGAGGCGGCGTTCGCGAAGGCGGGCGGCGACCCGTCCATCCCGCTGGCGCCGCGTCCCACATCCATAAAGACGCTGGAATGGGAACATATCCATGAAGCGCTGGTAGCCAGCGACTTCAACATCTCCGAAACCGCGCGCCGGCTGGGCATGCACCGCCGCACGCTCGCCCGCAAACTCGCCAAGCGACAGGTCGGTTGACCTGATATCGCCATCATGCCATGGCGGCGCCATCGGCGGGTGTAGCTCAATGGTAGAGCAGAAGCTTCCCAAGCTTACGACGAGGGTTCGATTCCCTTCACCCGCTCCAGCCTCCCCCTTACAGACGCCGGAAAATCCCCGCAGGCGCGGAGCAGCGCCGGATTCGCTCCCTCCATCTCACCGATGATCGGGCGCGGGCGGCAAAGCCGAATCATGCCATCGAACAGCGCGCGTCTGGCGATGGGACTGGCCCAATAGCCGACCGCGGCCATTGCGCGCCCGCCCCCCCATGACGAACGGCGCCGCGCCGCCATCCCACCGCATCATCCGTGGAAATAGTCGTAGACCTGCTGCGCCACCGCTTTCGACACGCCCGGCGCCCTCAGCAGATCTTCCAGAGCGGCGCCCCTGACTGCCCTTGCCGTCCCGAAATGCATCAACAGCGCCTTTTTGCGAGCAGGACCGATACCGGGCACCTCGTCCAGCGAACTCACGGTGATCGCCTTGCTCCGCTTTTGCCGATGCGCGCCGATGGCGAAGCGGTGCGCCTCGTCCCGTAACCGCTGCATATAGAACAGCACGGGATGATTGATCGGCAGCATGATCTCCCGCCCGTCGAGCAGGTGGAACACCTCACGCCCCTCGCGGCCGTGATGGGGGCCCTTGGCCACGCCGATCATGCAGACATCCTCTATGCCCATATCCTCCAGCATGGCGCGGGCGGCCGACAATTGCCCCTTGCCGCCGTCGATCAGCACCAGATCGGGCCATTCGCCGCCGTCGCGGTCCGGGTCCTCCCGCGCCGCGCGCCCGAAACGCCGCTCGAACATCGCGCGCATCATCGCGAAATCGTCGTTGCTGGTCTGCGGGTCCTTCATATTGAACTTGCGATAGGCGTTCTTGCGAAACCCCTCCGGCCCGGCGACGACCATGGCGCCCAGCGCATGCGCGCCCTGAATATGGCTGTTGTCATAAATTTCGATCCGGTCCGGCACGCCATCCAATCCGAACAGCTCGACCATCTCGTCCAGCACCCTGGCCTGCGTCGTCGTCTCCGCCAGCCGACGGTCGAGCGCCTCGACCGCATTGCGTTGCGCCTGACTGACCAGCCGGGTGCGGTCCCCGCGCCGGGGCACCTCGATCCGCACCTTGACCCCGATCCGTTCGGTCAGCGCCTGCATCATCAGGTCGCATTCGGCAGGCGCGCGATCGGTCAGGATCAGCCGGGGTGGCGGCACTTCCTCATAGAATTGGGCCATGAAGCTGGCGAGCACCTCCTCCTCCGGCACATCCGCGACATGGACGGGAAAGAAGCTACGATGCCCCCAATTCTGACCGCCGCGAATGAAGAAAGCCTGGATGCACATCGCCCCGCCCTTCGTCGCCAGCGCGAAAATATCGACGTCGCCCAGCCCTTCGGCGTTGATCGCCTGACTGCCCTGAATGAACGTCAGCGCCTTCAACCGGTCGCGCAGCACCGCCGCTTGCTCGAAATCCATGGCGTCGGACGCCGTCTGCATCGCCGCGCCCAGCTTGCGCTGCACCTCGGTGGATTTGCCGCCAAGGAAATCCTGCGCATCCCTGACCAGTTCGGCATAGCCCTGTTCGCCGATGCGGTCGACGCAGGGAGCCGAACAGCGCTTGATCTGATACAGCAGGCACGGTCGCGACCGGTTGGCGAAAAAACTGTCGGTGCACGACCGCAGCAGGAACAGTTTTTGCAGCGCATTGATCGTGCGGGTTACGGACCCTGCACTGGCAAAGGGCCCATAATAGCGCCCCTTATTTTTCCGCGCGCCGCGATGCTTCTGCACGCGGGGAAAGGCATGATCGTCCCGCAGCAGGATGAAAGGGAAGCTTTTGTCGTCGCGCAGCAGCACATTATAGGGCGGGCGAAAGCGCTTGATCAGTTGCGCCTCCAACAGCAACGCCTCCGCCTCGCTGTTGGTGGTCACGATCGTCATGCTGCGCGTTTGCGCGACCATGCGCTGGAGGCGGCGGGGCAGGCGCTCGACCTGCATATAGTTGGCCACCCGGTTCCGCAGGGCGCGTGCCTTGCCGACATAGAGCACGTCACCGCGCGCATCCTGCATGCGATAAACGCCCGGCCGGGTCGGCAGCGTCTGCCACGTAGCACGGACCGCCGCGACGCCGACGTCGATGTCGGGCTGGCTGCCGGTGACGGTGTAGGCGGCCTTGTCTTCATGAAAACGATCGGGAGATTGCGGGCGCGACATGCGCGTCAGATAAGGCCTGCGCCCGGGAAAACAAAGCCCGCCCGGATCAGCGGGCGATGCCCCTGCGATCCGCCGCGCGCTGGTCCAGCACCGACAGGCCCAGCACCGCCAGCCCGCCCAGCCCCAGCAGCGCGCCGACCCAGCCGGTCGACGTCCAGCCATATCCGGCAGCGATCGCCATACCGCCCAGCAATGGCCCGATCGCATTGGCGAGGTTGAAGGCGGCATGATGCAACGCCGCGGCCAGGACCTGCGCCTCGCCCGCGACATCCATCAGCCGGATCTGGAGCACCGGGCCCAGCCCGCCACCGCAGCCGATGAGGAAGATGACCGGCGCCAGCGTCCACATGCTGTCGGCCGAAACGGTGAACAGCAGCTGCGCCGCCGCGCTGAACAACAGCATGCCGGCCGCCGTCGCGATCAACGCGCGATCGGCGAACCACGCCGCGACCAATGTGCCCACCGTCATGCCGATACCGAATATCGCCAGCGCCACGGGGATCAGCGCCGGCGAAACATGGGTGACCGCGATCATGGTCGAGGCAAGATAGGTATAAACGGCGAACAACCCGCCGAAACCGACCGCCCCCGTCGCCAGCGTCAACCAAACCTGCCGTTTGCCCAGCGCGCCGAGTTCGCGCAACGGCCCCGCGCCTTCGGGCGGGCGATCACGCGGGGCGAAACGCCAGACCAGAAACGCCGTCAGGCCCGCAAGCAGCGCAACAATGCCGAACCCCCAGCGCCAGCCGATCGTCTGCCCCAGCGCATTGGCGGCCGGCACGCCGATAACGGTCGCGATCGTCAGCCCGGCCATGACGCGCGACGCCGCCTGCGCTCGCTTGCGCGGCGGGACCAGCGACACCGCCACCAGCGCCGCGACACCGAAATAGGCCCCGTGCGGCAACCCGCTGACGAAACGGAAAAGCAGCATGCTATGATAGTCGGGCGCCAGCGCGCTGAGGCCGTTGGCGAGCGCGAACATGACCATCAGCCCGATCAGCAGCGTGCGCCGCGCGATTTTCGCGCCCAGCACGGCGATGACCGGCGCGCCGGCCACCACGCCCAGCGCATAGGCGCTGATGACATGGCCTGCCGTCGGCGCGTCGATGCCCAGTTCGACGGAAAAATAGGGCAGCAGGCTCATCGCCGCGAACTCGGTGGTGCCGATCGCAAAGCCGCCCATGGCGAGGGCAAGCATCACCAGACCAGGATGGACGGAGGGCGACTCCGGGGCGGAACTATGCTGCATCGCGACAAAATAGTTATTCCCCGGATATAACCAAGAGGCTTCGGCCGCCATTTGCCGCAAACTCGGTCGCCTGACGCAAAAATACCCACCGATGTTACAACATATCAGACCCGGTTTTTTTGCGCCGCATCAATGCGGGACGGTTGATAGCGGCGCTCGCGATACTATCTTGCCGGCACCGCCCTTCCGGCCGTTTCGCACGTGCAGCGCGCACGGCCCGCCCCAGATTGAAAGGATCATCCATGCGTGTCAAAGCCTATGGCTCCCATTCGGCCGACCAGCCCATCGTGCCCATCGACATCGAACGCCGCGCACCGGGCGCGCATGACGTGCAGATCGCCATCGCCTATTGCGGCATATGCCATTCCGACCTGCACACCGTCCGATCCGAATGGGGCGGCACGCACTATCCCTGCGTACCCGGACACGAGATCGTCGGCCATGTTACCGCGGTCGGCGACCATGTCTCGCGGTTCACGGTCGGCGATATCGTCGGCGTGGGCTGTATGGTCGACAGCTGCCAGAACTGCCCGTCCTGCGACGAGGGGCTGGAACAATATTGCACCGGCTGCGGCTTCGTCGCCACCTATAACGGGCCAAGCGAGGATGCCCCAGGACACACGCTGGGCGGTTATGCCCAAAGCATCGTCGTGCATGACCGGTTCGTCCTGAAGATCGGCCATCCGCCCGCCCAACTCGCCGCCGTCGCGCCGCTCCTATGCGCGGGAATCACCACCTATTCGCCATTGCGCCACTGGAAGGCGGGGCCCGGCAAGAAGGTCGGGATCGTCGGCATAGGCGGGCTGGGCCATATGGGCGTAAAGATCGCGCATGCGATGGGCGCCCATGTCGTCGCCTTCACCACGTCGGAAGCGAAACGGGCCGACGCGCTGGCCCTGGGCGCGGACGAGGTCGTGGTCTCCCGCGATGCCGGCCAGATGGCCGCGCAGGCCGGCAGCTTCGACTTCATCCTCAACACCGTCGCCGCCAGCCACGATCTCGACGCTTTCATGACACTGCTGAAGCGGGACGGCACGATGACGCTGGTCGGCGTGCCGGAACATGCGCATCCCAGCCCGAATATCGGCAATCTGGTCTTCGGCCGCCGGTCGCTGGCCGGATCACTGATCGGCGGCATCGCCGAAACGCAGGAGATGCTGGATTTCTGCGCTGAAAAGGGAATCGTCGCCGATATCGAGATGATCAGGGCGGACGAAATCGAACATGCCTATGAGCGGATGCTGCGCAGCGACGTCAAATATCGCTTCGTCCTCGACACCGCAGCCTGAAACCGCGTCAGCGCCGCGCCTCGAACAGGGAGGCGCGGCGCGGCTGTTGCAGCACGACCGGACGGCCCAGTTCACGCTGAAGCATCGTCACCATCCAGGCCCGATGGCGGACGAGGAAATCGGCAAATCCGTCCGGGCTGGCGGGATTGAAGGTCGGCACCTGCCAGTCAACCGCGGCCTCACGATAGGGCATGATCGGCTGGTCGATCCCATCCTCCGGCAGATCGATATGATCACCCAGATAGCTGTTGCCCCTGAAACGGATATGTTCCGCCGGGGAAAAGCCGGCCCTGATCAGATAATCGGGGCCGTTGCGTCCCGCTTCGCTGCCATAGCGCGCCCTGCCCGCGACCTTGAACATATTGTCCGTGAACCGGACGTCGCGGGCCCAGCCTTCCCACTGCGTCGCGATCACCATCTGCACATCCATGTCCTTTCCGACATGGATGACATTGCGTTCTATCTGCGCATCGGAAACATTGCCCGATAGCTGGAATATCCGCATCGCGTCGTTGCGGCTGACATTATAACGCGCGACCGTCCCGCGATTGCCCAGATTGTCCTTGTCGTTCTGTCCCGGCGAACAGATCAGTAAGAAACCGCCGGCATTGTCATGGCTGTAATTATAGAGGAAGGTCGTGCGCCGCGAGTTGAAATCGGAATCAAACCCCTGCCCGTCATAACGCGTTCGGGTATAGGCCGCCTCATTTAGCTGGATCAGGCTGTTGTCCGTGCTCCATTGCCAGATCCCCGCATTGTAACCGGGCGCGCGGCTGCCAGCATAGCGCACGATATTATGTTCGATAAGGGCGCCGTCCGTGCCGCGCGGGACGATCCCGTCACCGCCGATATCCTCCAGATAATTGTCGCGAATGATCACATCCTCGCTGGGAAACCAGTTCTGGCGGGTAACCCGGTCGCTGATACCGGCGATGCCCGACCGATCGACCCGCCAGACGATGTTCCGTTCGATCACAAGATCGTGGAAACGCGTCGCCAGCTTCTGTCCTGTCGCGCTGAAGACGATACCGCCATTGTCTTTCCGGCTGTTGAGGCCGCGTACATCGTGGATATACATGTCACTGATGCGGATGCCGCGCGTAACGCCCCGATCCTGCGCCGACACCAACACACCGAAGCGCTGGGCCGAAACGGGCGAATCGTTCGTTACCTCCAGCCCGCTGACACTGACATATTCGGCATTGATCACCCCTACGGCATGGGGTGACACGCCACCGGCATCGATGCGCGGTCTGGGCCCGGAACCCGTCGTACCTATAATGATCGGCGCGCCCGCTCTGCCCGATCGGGTAATGGTCAGCGGTTCACGCCATTGCGATCCGGCCATGAGCAGCACCTGGTCCCCCGGTCGCAACGCGACATCGCGCAGGCGCGCCAGCGATCGCCAGGGCCGGGTCGCGGTGGTGCCGGGGAAACCGTCGTCACCCTGGCCGGAATGGAGATAATAGGTTTCGGCATGGGCGCCCGCCGCCAGGCCGAAGGCGCCGGTCAGGAATGCAAGCAGCTTTGGGAATGGTCTGAACACAAGGCTGGCCTTCAAGGTGGCGAAATGGTCAGGCGGGGCGATCCTCTGTCGTGCGTAACGGCGGCTGAATGCGCCGTGAAGGCAATGGCGTGCACAGCCCCGGCTCCGCACCATCGGACGCCGCTGACGGAAAAGGGCCGCCGCACCCTGTGCGACAGCCCTGTTCCATAGCTGCAACCGGATGAAGACTTAGGCGACCGGGCTCAATCCCCTGATCGCGCTATCGACCAGTTCCTTGTCCGCCTTTGCGTCATGCCCCTGTGCGATCAATGTCGCGGCGGCACCAGTGGCCGCGGCAACCGCCTTGGCGCGAATACCGTCCAGCGCCGCGCGTTCTGCGGCTCCAATCTTGTCCTCCGCCATTTTCTGGCGGCGGGCGACCAGCAGAACGGCTTCGGCTCTGGCGTCTTCCAACAATGTCGCCGCTTCCTGCTCGGCCGATTTACGCATGGCGTCCGCCTCACCGGCGGCAGCGACCAGCTTGGCTTCATATTCAGCCTTCAACGCATCCGCCTCGGCACGCAGCTTTGCTGCTTCGTCCAGTTGCGTCCTGATCTGGGCGATACGGCTGTCCAGCCCGCCCGCGATCAACGCCGGAACCTTCTTTACCAGCAGGATGACGATGAACACCGCCATGGCCAGGCTCACCCACCCGGTCGCATCCATGCCGACGGCTTTGGGTTCGGCGTGCGGGGCCACGCCTTCGTGCGCGACGGTGCCGACAGGCTCCAGCCCTTCGGCGTGGATGGCGTCGTCCAATTCGCTATGTTCCGCTGCTGCGTCAGGCATGGGCCAGTGCTGCCTTTACTGCGTTACGGGCCGCTTCATCCGACGCGGTTACGCCGGAAATGCGGGCCACCATGTCCCGTGCCGCATCAGCGGCAACGGTTTCGATCTCTGCGGCGGCCGCGTCCGACGCGGCCTTGATCCGCGCTTCCGCCGCGCCGATGACCTTTGCGATTTCCGCATCGGCTTCGGCCAGTCGGGTTTCGGACTCCCTGGCCGCCTGCGCCTTGGCCTGCGCCAATGCAGCCTGAACGGCGGCACGGTTTTCGGCGGAACGGGCGCGATAATCGGCGTCGGCTTCGTCCGCACGGGCGAACGCAGCCTTTGCGGCATCCAGGTCGCCGCTGATCTTCGCGTCGCGCGCGTCAGCCGTCGCCTGCACCTTGGGCACCATGCCAAGACCTATGACGAAGAAGACGAAACCGAACGTTATCAGCAACCAGAAAATCTGGCTGGAATAGGTTGCGGCGATTTGCGCGATTTGAGGCATATCAGGTCAGTCCGATCAGGCGCGGTCATATCATCGGCGGGACAGGGTGCTAACCGCCCCCTGTCCCGCCATGAGCGGATGTCAGGCCACGAACACCAGGATCATGGCGATAACGAACGCCAGCAGACCCAGAAGTTCCGCCGCGGCGAAACCGATGAACAACCGGCCCTGCTGACCGTCGGCGGCACCCGGATTGCGCAGCGCGCCTTCCAGGAACGCGCTGAAGACGTTGCCCACACCGAGGGCGGCAATGCCCGCACCAATCGCGGCCAGACCAGCACCGAGCAGCTTTGCGGCTTCTGCGTCCATAACGTAAACTCCTTTTCTAAATCACTATATCGTCAGGAAAATTATTTGAAATCAGTGCAGATTCTCAGCGTCGTTGATGTACACCGAAGTCAACAGCGCGAACACATAGGCCTGGATGACGGCCACCAGCATTTCCAGCGCACTGATGCCGATCATCAGCACGAAGCTGGCGGCACCCACGGTCAGGCCGTAGCCGACGCCGGCATTGGATGCATTGATCACGAAACCCGCCAGCACCTTAAGCAGCACGTGACCCGCGGTCATGGCGACGAACAGTCGCAGGCCAAGGCTGAACGGACGGACCAGGAACGAAATGAGTTCGATCGGGAAGATGACCGGGACCATCGGCAGCGGCGTGCCATGCGGCACGAACAGCGAGAAGAAGTGGAGCCCATGCTTCCAGAAGCCGACGATCAGGACGATCGAGAAACTGAGGATAGCCAGCACGCCGGTCGCGGTGAAATGGCTGGTGAAGGTAAAGGGGTGCATGCCGATCAGGCCGAGGGGCAGCATGCCCAGCAGATTCGCCAGCAAAATGAACATGAACAGCGAAAAGACGTAGGGGATATATTTCCTGCCGCCTTCACCGACATTGGCGATCAGCAGGCTTTTGATGAAACCGGTCATATATTCGACCGCCATCTGCCACCGCCCGGGCACGAGCTGCCGCTTCATGCCGCCGACCACGAAAACCCACAGAACGAGCGCGGTCAAAACCATGTACAGCGCACTGTTCGTGAAGGCGATGTTGAAGCCGCCGATCGACAGATGATCCGTACCGAACAGCGGTTCGATCGCAAATTGGTGCATCGGGTCGATTTTGCCGGATTCTGCCACGTTCACCCCTACAGGCATTGCCTTCAAACTAAGACAAAAGCGCCCCTGTCAATCGGGACGCTTCGTCGTCGTCAACCT
>JBFWMJ010000042.1:0-21361 GCA_050251675.1 Sphingobium sp. | reverse complement strand
CGGCGGCGCACCGGCCTGGGGCGCGCGCCCCTTTCCAACGGGCGACCGCGCCGGCGCGCTGGCGGTACTGGCCAGCGGCTATGAGGAAGACGTGGATGCGCTGCGCATCCGCGCCGATGCCCGGATGCTGGGCGGAACGCTGAAGGCGGGGGATACCATTCGCTACGACAGCGCGCCGGGTCGTCACCTCTACCTCGTCCCGGCAACCGGCCGGATCGACATTGACGGGCAGGTGCTGGAAGCGCGGGACGGCGCGGCGATCCTGAGCGGCGGGCCCCTGTCCATAACCGCGATTGAGGACGCCGAAATCGTCCTGGTCGACAGCGAATAGGCCCGTCACCCCGGCGGGCCGACCGGCCGCCCGCGCGCGCTCCCTCGCGCGGGCGGCCACCCCTTCCCCTCCAGTACGGCAAATGATGAAAGGCACGATCATGGCAAAAATACTGGTGCTCTATTACTCTTCCTACGGACATGTCGAAACGATGGCGCAGGCCGTCGCGGAAGGTGCGGCGTCCACCGGCGCAGAGGTGATCGTCAAGCGGGTGCCCGAAACCGCGCCGCCCGAGGTAGCGAAAAACGCGCATTTCAAACTGGATCAGGACGCGCCAGTCGCGACCGTCGCGGAGCTGGCCGATTATGACGCGATCATCATCGGCACCGGCACCCGTTTCGGCCGCATGTCCAGCCAGATGGCCGCTTTCCTGGATCAGGCGGGCGGATTATGGGCGCGCGGCGCGCTGAACGGAAAGGTCGGCGCCGCCTTCACCTCCACCGCCAGCCAGCATGGCGGTCAGGAAACCACGCTCTTTTCCATCATCACCAACCTGCTGCATTTCGGCATGGTCATTGTCGGGCTGGACTATGGCTTCGCCGCCCAGATGGGTGTGGACAAGGTACGCGGCGGATCGCCCTATGGCGCGACCACGCTGGCCGACGGCGACGGCAGCCGCCAGCCGTCCGAAGAAGAACTGGACGGCGCACGCTATCAGGGCCGCCGCGTGGCGGAAACCGCCATCGCGCTGCACGGATAATCAACCCCTTCCTCGCTGCAAGGCAACGAGGGAGCCTCAGGGTCGCACCACAGTCCTCTGCCGGGGGAAAGGACCGGCGCGCACATGGTGCGCCGGCCCTTATCCGCATCTACCCGCCGGGACGCCATCGAAAACGGGACGCTACAGGAAAATGCGCCGCAACGGCGGCAGGACGCGCATGATCTGATAAATGGCGAAGGACCCGAGCAACGCACCGGCGAACAGCCAGATCTTGCCGATATAAGGCCCGCCATAATGGATCATCGCCACATGCAGGTACATGATGACCAGAGACGCGCGGCCCAGCGCCGCGAGCCAGGGCGCGACAGGAGCGATCCGTCGGGCAAGGCGCAGCACAAGCAGCGACGTCGCCACCGCCGAAAGCATGGATAGCAGCGGCCAACCATAATCGCCCGCCTTCATGTTGAGCGTCGGGAACAGCAGCAGCAGTCCGGCAAGCGACAACGGTACAAGCAGCAGCAGCATCCATCGCCGCCATGCGACCCGGTGCCATGCCGCACCGGCCCACAGCAGCAGGAACGCCATCGGCACGGTCAGCAGCCCGAGCGGGGACACATCCGTCACCGCCCCCAGAACATAGGCCACGCCCAGCACCGGCAACAGCGCCCACAGCCAGCGCGGATCACGCGGATCGGGCCAGCGGCTCAGCACCGCGTTGAACAGGATGCGCGCGACCATCAGGCACGGCACGAACCAGAAGATCGTATACGGTCCCCGCAGCCATGTTCCGCCCAGCAGCACGGGAACGATGTCCTGCGGCCAGTCGTGAAAGATGGGACGTCCGCCCTTCCATGGCTCCACAATCTGGTCCACCACCATCAATAGCGCCAGAAAGGCGGCATAGGGCCGCATCTGGCGCCCGACCTGCCCGATGGTGAACGGCATGACCGGCCGGGGGCTGGACAACAGCCCCGACAGCAGGAAGAACAGGGGCATGTGAAAACTGTACAGCGCATCGCGGACGTGCCCGCCGGTCCACACATGCCCGGCCACGACCGCGACGATACCGATCCCGCGCGCGACATCGATCCATTCGAACCGCTGCGGCGCCGCATGCGCCGATCCGTCCCCCCTGTTATCCATGGCGAACAGGGCGTATAGGACGGACCGCGCACGTCAAGCGCACTCCTCTTTTCCCGAACGGATCCCTTCCCCTTGTCTCCGCTTGCCGACGCAGTCCTGTTCATCGATGGCGAAGCCATCATCCTCGACAAGCCGGCCGGATTGCCGGTCGATCCGCCGCGTGACGGCTCGCTGAGCCTGGAAAACCACCTGGCGGGGCTGACCTTCGGCTTCGCGCGGTGGCCCGCGCCCGTCCACCGGCTGGATCGCGACACCAGCGGCTGCCTGCTGCTGGCGCGCCATCCAAAGGCGCACAAGCGCTTCGGCGCCGCGTTCGAGGCGGGACTGGTGGAAAAACGCTATCTGGCGGTGGTGGACGGCGTGCCCGATGGTGACGAAGGGACGATCGACCTGCCGCTCGTGAAGATCAGCAGTGCGGCGGAGGGATGGCGCATGACCCCCCGCGCGGACGGCAAGGCGGCACTGACGCGATGGACCAAAATCGCGCAGCGGGACGGACGCAGCCTGATCGCCTTCGCGCCGCGGACCGGACGCACCCATCAGATCCGCGTCCATGCCCTGCACGGGTTGGGTTTCGGCATCGTTGGCGACCCGGTTTACGGCCGGTCTGGCGGGCCGATGCTGCTGCACGGCCGGTTTTTGAGCGTGCCCCGCACCAACAAGCTGCCCGTCCAGGCGACCGCGCCGCTGCCGGCCAGCTTCGTGACAGCGGGATTCAACCCGGAGATGCTGGACGATGCCGGCGTTTGACATTCCGCCAGAAGCGCTGGACGAACGGTTCGTCACCGGCGGCGGTCCCGGCGGCCAGAATGTGAACAAGGTCGCGACGGCCGTGCAACTGCGCGTCAACGTCTTTCGGCTGGGCCTGCCGCCCCATGCGTTCCGCAAGATCAGGGAACTGGCGGGATCGCGCATGACGGCCGGGGGAGAGATTGTGATCCAGGCGTCACGCTTCCGCACGCAGGAAGCGAACCGGCAGGATGCCCGCGACCGGCTGGCCGAGATGATCGAAAAAGCGCATCAGCGCGACCCCCGGCGCATCGCGACCAAACCGGGAAAGGCCGCCCGGGCGCGCCGCGTCGACGCCAAGAAAGCCCGGGGCAGCATCAAGAGCGGCCGTGGCAGGGTACAGATGGATTAGGGGCCTGTGCGCCGCGCGGATGACGCGCCGGGCGCCGGACGCTATGCACGGGCGATGTTCGACATCGCACCGCCCCACCCCGCCGACAAGGCAGGCCTTTACGACGCGCTGCTGGCCGCCGCCGACGCGGTGACGGCGGATGAAAGCGACGCGGTGGCGAACATGGCGAACGTCGCGGCGCTGGTCTGGCAGTTTCTGCCCGACCTCAACTGGGCGGGATTTTACCGGCTGATCGATGGTGACCTCATCTTGGGCCCCTTTCAGGGCAAGCCGGCCTGCATCCGTATCCCGCCGGGCAAGGGCGTCTGCGGCGCGGCCGCCGCGCAGCGGGCCACGCAACTGGTGGAGGATGTTAACGCCTTTCCCGGTCATATCGCCTGCGACCCGGCCAGCGCATCGGAAATCGTCGTGCCGGTGATGCGGGCGGGGCAGCTGATCGCCGTGCTCGACCTGGACAGCCCTCTCCGGGCGCGTTTCGACTCGCTCGATGCGCGCGGGCTGGAAGCGCTCGCGCGGTGCATCGCCCCGCGCCTGGGCTGACCGCCACGCCGATTTTTCGCGCAAATGGCCCGTTTCGAGACAGAAACCACGGCGCGAAACCATGGATCGGCGGGGGCCGCCATGCTAAACGAAAGGTTAATGTTCTCGCACCGCGTGAACCATGTCGGTCAACAGGGAGTTAAGTCATGCGAACCCGCAGCGTAGTCATCCTGGGCGCCAGCCTGGCGCTGGCAGGCGTCGGGACGCCGGCCGTGGCAGCGGACCAAGGCGCTGCGATGGCCGCTTCGCTTCCGCTGATGGGCAAGGGCTATTCGGGCGTGCGTCCGCCCAGGGGTGATGTCCGCCCCGGCACATCCTGGGGACGGCCCGGCACGGGCGGGACCACCACGGTCCACCGCTGGGGTCCGCGATATCATGGCCGCTGGCACGCCGGCTGGAATGCGCCGGGCGGATGGAACGGCTATCGCCGGCCGGTCTACGGCTATGTCCTGCCGCGCTATTGGGTCAGCCCGCGCTATTATATCGGGAATTACAGCGCCTATGGCCTGTCGGCGCCGCCCTATGGCTATGGCTGGTCGCGCTATTATGACGATGCGGTGATGACCGACCGCTACGGCCGAATCTACGACCATCGCAGCGACGTCGAATGGGACCGGCATGACGGCGGGTATGAAGATTATCATGACGATCGCGGTCAACGCCGGGCCGATAGTGGCCTGGGCGGCGCCGCCATCGGCGCGGTGGCGGGCGGCATTGCCGGAAACGTGATCGCCGGTCGGGGCAACCGCACGGCAGGCACGCTGATCGGCGCGGGCGTCGGCGCCGTCGCCGGCTATGCTATC
Source organism: Sphingobium sp. (assembly GCA_050251675.1). GTDB lineage: Bacteria > Pseudomonadota > Alphaproteobacteria > Sphingomonadales > Sphingomonadaceae > Sphingobium. The sequence goes on along the minus strand of JBFWMJ010000042.1, from coordinate 16,742 downwards.
GACAAGGCGGAGGACGGACGCCCCGGCCCGCGCCGGGCGCCGGGACCGGGCGCCGCCTATGATCAGGGCTATGGTTATGCCGATGACGGCGTGACCACCGATAATGACTATCAGGGCCGCTGGGTGGGCACCTGGCGCGGTCAGGACGGGTCCACATATAGCGGCGAATATGAAGGCCGCTATCAGGGTCAATCGCGCGGCTCTTACGGCGTCGATTACGACGCGCCGCCGGAAGGCGTCCGCCCGCACTGGAACACCGCACCGGCGCAGGCGCCGGTCACGGCCCCGCCGGTCACACAGGGCGGCTATGTAGCGGGCGGCTATTATTATCCGGCGCCCACTGTGACGACCGTGACGGTGCAACCGGCGACGACGACCACGACCACCACCACCTACGTCACCGAGCAGGTGCGCTATCGCAAAGCGGCCGCGCGCAAACCCGCGGCCCGCAAGGTGATAGCAGGCAAGAAGCCCTGCAACTGCTGATCTAGAGCACGCTGCGTTAAATCTGACGCAGCGTGCTCTAATTCTTTGTTGTCGCATCATTTTTTGCGCAAAATCGGTGCCCACTTTTGCGCACGATGCCCTAGCAGGCAATGGCCCGGCCGAGACATGTCGGTCGGGCCGTGACGCCCATCACGGAAAGGCGATTGCCGGCCACCCTTGAGGACAACGAAAAACGCGGCCCCGCGCGTTCGCAGGATACCGACGCCGATCAGGTGACGCGACAGTCCACCGCCAAGGTTTCCGGGCGGACGGGCGTGCAATCCGACCTGATTACCGCGCTATTTCCGCCAGGCTGTAGCCAGTTCCACCGGCAAGGGCGGCTCATCCCGCCGGGCCACGCCCCGAATGACCTGGTTCTGCTCGTCAGGGTCGAACCGTACCCAGCCGGCGCGCGTCAGCCGTTCCAGCGGGCGATAGCGGATCTTGTACTGCATCCGCTGCGACCCGTCGACCCAATAGCCCAGATAGACATAGGGAAGGCCCGCCCGCGCCGCGCGCAGGATATGGTCCATGATGATCACATTGCCCAGACCCTGGCGATGGATGAGGCCGGTGTCGAAGAAGCTGTATATCATCGACAGGCCATCGCCCTGACGATCGGTCAGGCAGGCACCGATCAGCTTGCCGGGGCGCCCGTGTTCGCCCGGTTCGCGATATTCGATGACATGGCTTTCGACAGGCGTCTGTTCGACCATGTCGGCAAAGTCCATCTCATCCATTTCCGCCATGCCGCCGCCTGGATGGCGCGATTGGAGATAGCGCTGCAACAGCGCGAACTGCTCCTCCGTCGACCAGGGTTTGCACGCCGTGACGACAAGGTCGCTGTTGCGGCGCAGCAGCTTGCGCTGGGTCGCATTGGGCCTGAATTCGTCCGCCACCACTCGTACCGACACACAGGCCGAACAATCCGCGCAACTGGGGCGGTAGGCAACGTTCTGACTGCGGCGAAAGCCGATGCGGCCGAGCGCGTCATTCAGTTCGGACGCATTGTCGCCGCTCAGTTCGGTGAACACCTTGCGCTCGCTCCTGCCCGGCAGATAGGGGCAGGGGCTGGGATTGGTGACGAAGAAACGGGGAAACCGGAAAGGGGCCGTCACGCTGCATTCCCCGGTCCAACGCTGCTAACAGAACAAGTCATGAGCCGGACTATGCCGTTCGCGCGCATCCGTGAAAAGGTCATTTACCACGAAAGTAGTGCCGATGTTCAGCATATCGGCGATCACGCCACTTCGATCGGCGCGACCTCATATTCCGCCTTGCGCAGGGCGGCGATCAGCCGCTGAAGATGCGCGCGATCCCGCGTTTCGCACTCCACGTCGAGGCTAAGGCCCTTGGCCGGCAGGTTGGTGAAGATGCGCTGATGCGACAGTTCGAGGATATTGACCGCTTCCTGATCGAATATCCGGGCAACGTGGAACAATGCGCCGGGCCGGTCCTGAAGGATGATGCGCAAACGGGCCAGCCGGCCCGAGCGGGCAAGATCGCGCAGCAGCACATTGGCCAGCAGCCGGGTGTCGATATTGCCGCCCGTCAGCACCAGACCGACAGTCCGACCGGCAAATTGCTCGCGATGGCTGAGCAGCGCGGCAAGCCCGGCCGCGCCTGCCCCTTCCACCACCGTCTTCTCTATCTGGAGCAGCAGGCTGACCGCTTCCTCCAGCCGCCGTTCCGTCACCAGCAGGACATCATCGGCCAGCCGTTCCACGAACCGGCGCGTCAGTTGCCCCGGCTGCTTGACGGCGATGCCCTCCGCCAGCGTATCCCCGTCGCACGGCAGATCCGCGCCCTTGATAAGGTCGTACATCGACGGATAAAGCTCGGCCTGCACGCCGACCAGCCTTATGTCCGGCTTCATCGCCCGCGCCGCGATGCCCATGCCTGAAAACAGGCCGCCGCCGCCGATCGGGATGATCAGCGTGTCGATGTCCGGCGCATCTTCCAGCATTTCCAGCGCGACGGTGCCCTGCCCGGCGATGATGTCCGGGTTGTCGAAAGGGGGGATGAACGTCAGGCCCTGCTGCGCTTCCAGTTCGCGCGCATGGGTGTTGGCGTCGTCGAACTTCTCACCGTGCTGGACCACGGTCGCGCCATGCCCTTCCGTCTGGGTCACCTTCACGGTGGGGGTGGTCGTCGGCATGACGATGGTGACCGGAACGCCCAGCCGCCTGCCATGATAGGCCAGACCCTGCGCATGATTGCCCGCCGACGCCGCGATCACGCCCTTCGCCCTCGCCGCCTCGTCCAGCTGAAGCAGGCGGTTGAGCGCGCCGCGTTCCTTATAGGCGGCCGTGAACTGAAGATTTTCGAACTTCAGATAGACCTTGCAGCCCAGCATGTCCGACAAGGTCTGGCTGACCAGCGTTGGCGTATGCACCACCGCGCCCGAAATACGCACCCGTGCCGCCAGCACATCGTCGACGGAAACAGGCAGCGGCAGCGCGCTTTCGATCTTGGCTATGGTGCTCATGACGCGGGCACCTAGACGAAAAATGCCGCCGAAGGAACTGGCACTTGGCGAAAACTGGCCTTATGGCAGGCATGGAACCACCTGTTGCATGAGGCATATGGCTACTATCGCGTTTATCGGCCTGGGCGTCATGGGCGGCCCGATGGCAGGGCATCTGGCAAAGGCGGGGCACAGGCTGGCCGTGTACAACCGGTCCATCGGCAAGGCGAAGAGCTGGGCCGAAACCTATGGCGGGGAGGTGGGCATCAGCCCGGCCAAGGTGGCCGAGGACGCCGACATCGTCATCAGTTGCGTCGGGACCGACGACGATCTGGCCCAGATCGCATTGGGCCGCGACGGCGCATTCCGCAGCATGAAGCCGGGCAGCCTGTTCATCGATCATACCACCGTGTCGGCGCGCATCGCCCGGCAATTGTTCGTGGAGGGCGAAGCACTGGGCATCCACAGCGTCGATGCGCCGGTATCGGGCGGCCAGGCCGGCGCCGAAAACGGCACCCTGTCGATCATGTGCGGCGGCAGCGAACCGGCGGTCGCCGCCGCGAAGATCGTGATGCAGGCCTATGCCGCGCGCATCGTCCATGTCGGCGAGGCGGGCGCCGGGCAGACGACGAAGATGGCGAACCAGATCTGCATCGCCGGCGTCCTTCAGGGCTTGTCGGAAGCGCTGCGTTTCTCGCAGGCGGCCGATCTCGACCTGGATGCGGTGTTCGAGGCGATTTCGGGCGGCGCGGCGCAAAGCTGGCAGATGAACAACCGCTGGAAGACGATGGCGCAGGACAGTTTCGATTTCGGCTTCGCGGTCGATTGGATGCGCAAGGACCTCGGGCTGGCGCTGGATGAGGCCCGCGCCAACGGCGCCACCCTGCCGGTCGCCGCGCTGGTCGATCAGTTCTATGCCGATGTGCAGGCCATGGGCGGCGGGCGACAGGATACCAGCGCGCTGGTGCGGCGGATCGCCAGGGCATGAAGGGGCGGTTTCCGGCCGCGCTGGCCACGCTCGCCCTATCCTGCGCCGCTCTGACCATTCCGGCATTCGCCTCCGGCGTCATCGACAATGTGAACGGCATCGCCGTCGACGCCAATGGCCGGATCGTGCGGTTCGGCGCGCTGCTGATCGACGATGACGGCAAGGTCGCGCAACTGATCCCCGGCCGGTATCAGGAACCGCCCCGCAAGAAGAAGCTGAAAAAGGGCGAAAGCTGGCCCAAAGGGCATGATTTCAAGCTGGATGCGGGCGGCAGGACACTGATCCCCGGCCTGATCGACGGCCATGGGCATGTCATGGGGCTGGGCCTGTCGCTGATCACGCTGGACCTGTCGGGCACAGGGTCGCTGGCCGACGCGCAGGCGAAGATACGCGCCTATGCACGCGACAACCCGGCACGCAAATGGATCGTCGGCACCGGCTGGAACCAGGATAGCTGGGGGTTGGGCCGCTTGCCCGACGCGGCCGATCTGGACGCGGCGGTCGGCGATGTGCCGGTGTGGCTGGAACGGGTCGACGGACAGGCCAGCTGGGCTAACAGCGCGGCCATCCGTGCGGCCGGCGTCACCGCCGCGACCCAAATACCGGCGGGCGGACGCATGGAGATGAAGGCGGGAAAACCGGCCGGTGTGTTCGTGGGCAGGGCGATGGACCTGATCGCGCGCGCGGCGCCGCCGCCCGCGCCCAAGGATCGCGACATCGCCCTGGAAAAGGCGCAGCGCACCCTGCTGGCCGCCGGCGTCACGGCCATCGCCGACATGGGCACCAGCATCGAGGACTGGCAGGCCTTTCGCCGGTCGGCGGATCGCGGCGCGCTGCGCGTGCGGATCATGGCCTATGCCGCAGGCGTGGACAATATGGTGGCGATCGCGGGGCCGGAACCCACGCCATGGCTGTATGACGACCGTCTGCGTCTGGGCGGGGTCAAGCTCGTGCTCGACGGGGCGCTGGGGTCGCATGGCGCATGGCTGAAGGCCGATTATGCCGATGCGCCCGGCCAGCGCGGGCTGACGATGATCCCCGACACGCAGTTGCGCAATGTCATGAGCCGCGCGGCCATGGACAATTTCCAGATCGCCCTCCACGCGACCGGCGACGCCGCCAATGGCGCCGCGCTCGATGCGATCACCGAATTGCGCGAAACCTATACCGGCGATCGCCGCTGGCGCATCGAACATGCGCAGATCGTCGACCCCACCGACCTGCCCCGCTTCAGCCAGCTTGGCATCGTCGCGTCGATGCAGCCGGCGCAGATGGCATCGGACTGGCGCATGGCGATGGCGCGCGTGGGCGCCGGACGGCTGAAGGGCGCCTATGCCTGGAAAGCGATGCTCGACCATCGCGCGGCGCTGGCGTTCGGATCGGATGCACCGGCGGAAAGCCCCAGCCCGTTCCCCGGCATCGCCACCGCGATGAGCCGGGAGGACGCGACCGGGGAACCGGCCGGCGGCTGGATGCCGGAACAGCGGATCGGCTTTGCCGCGGCGCTGGATGCCTTCACCCGCGGCGCGGCCCATGCCGGCTTCGCCGAACAGCGCTTCGGCAGCCTGGTGCCGGGTCAGCGTGCCGATTTCCTGTTGATCGACCGCGACATTTCCACCGCCCATCCGGCCGATATCCGCGCGACGCAGGTGCTGGAAACATGGATCGGCGGCAAGCGGGTTTACGTGAAGGGGCAATAGCCCGCCCCCCCTGCGCTACAACACGTCTCCAGCTACAGCGCGTTTCCAGCTGCGCCGAACGCTTCGTCGATGGTCGCGGGCAGCGGCGGCTGGACCGGCTTGTCGCATCCCACATCCGCCATATGCGCGCGCAGGGCGTCCATCCCCCCCAGCCGCCACCGCGTCAGCGGCACGCCCAGCGGCCGGAATTCGCCCCGGTCGAACAGTTCCACGACATAATCGGTGCACAGCCGGTCGACCTGATCCAGCGTCAACATGCCCAGATTCATGACCATGGGCCGCCCCGGCACCCCGTTGCGTCCCCGCACAAGGTCGGTCACGAACAGCCCGCCGCGCGGGTCGACCAGCACCACGTCCGCCCTTGAGGCATCGATCATCCGGTGACTGGCAGCATAGGGCGCGACGAAAACATGGGTGCGCCACACCAGAAAGGCGCTGGAGCAGGCGGTGATGGCAAGGCCGATGACCAGCGGCCGCATAGCGCCCATCGGCCGGAACCGTGCCCATCCCAGCCCCGCCAGCAGGCAGAACGGCCCGATATAGCCATGGGCATAGCGAAATCCCCAGCCATAGCCCTGCGCGAGCGCCAGCGCGCAGCCCGCCAGACAGCCGAGCGCGAGCGGCAGCGCGATTTCCCGCCCCGCGACCGCCCGGCGCCACCGCATCGCGGCGATGCCGAGCATCGCGAGCGGCACCATCAATATATCGTTCCATGCGACGAACCGCGTCAGGTTCACCAGCGGCTGCCACTTGTCGCCCAGCCGCTCGAACAGGCTGGCGATCTTGTCCACGACACCCGCGGACGGGCGCACATCCATGGGCGGGCCAAGGACGTGGGACAGATATTGCGGCCACAGCTTCGCCCACAATATGACGATGATCCCCAATATGACGATATGAAAGGCCGCCGGCCCCCAGCGCCGGCCGAGCAGCATCCACAGGATGAACGGACCGATGAACAGCGGCGGGAAATGCCATTGATGCAGCCCCCCCGCGACGATAGCCACCATCGCGGCGCTCAGATGGCCGGTCCAGCCGCCATGCAGCACCAGCGCCAGCCAGATCATGTTCAGCGCGAAATGCCCCGTCATGGCATAGGGGGTCATCGCCGTGACCCACAGCTGGCTGGAGGAGAAGGCGAGCAGCATCGTCACCCACACCGCGTCGGGGCGATCGGGCATCAGGTGCAGCGCGATCCGCCACAGCGCGATCAGGCCGGCGATCAGCAAGACCGGTCCCGCCAGATTGGGGTCGCCCAGATGCCAGAACAGCGCCTGTATCGCGCTGTTCACCGGCAGATAGGCCGCCGTCCAGTAATCGGCCGCGCCGAAGGGAGAGAAGAATTCCGGCATGATCGCGCGGCGATAGGGTTCCCATTCGGCGGGAATGGGCCTGGCGAACATGCCTTCGCGCATATAGGCAGCGGCGAACCGGGCCACCTCCTCATCGCGGGAGATCGCGTAATTCTGGAACAGCGTATAATGGCCGGTCCAGGCGGCGAGTCCCAGCAGCATAACGAACGGGACGACAAGGCGCGCACGCGGTCCGGGCAAGGTGACACCCCGGCCATCGGCGAAGGGCGCCGCCAGGGCAAGCAACAGCAGGCTGAACAGCAGCGCGGGAAAATCCTGGTCGAGGAACTGGATGACCGGCAGGCTCAGCCCCTGCCGCCAGGTGACGTGCCAGACAAAGGTCGCGCCCAGCCATAGCGTCAGGCCGATCGCCCCGGCGAGGAACAGGCCGCGGGCGTTGACAAATCCGCTGGACGGCCCGGTGGCGGGGCCCATCACCGTCCCTGCGCCAGCAGCGTCCGGTTGACGAACACGCCGTCCATTTCGACCAGCAGGGGGAAATGCCCCTTGTTGTTCGCGAAAAAGGCGGACGGGACGAAACCATGGTCGTCCAGCCAGTCGATCATCGTGCGATAGGTCGGGCCGCCATCATAGATGGGGCGCACGCCCAGTTCGGTCTGCACCCCGGCCATCCCCGCGAGCGCCGCGCCCGCGCCCGCGCACACGGTCAGGTCGTGCCCCTGCGTGTCCATTTTCAGGAAAGGGCGCGAAAATCCATGCGCCGCCGCGAGTTCGGGCAACAGCGTGTCGATCCGCCGGCACGGCATGGCGAGCGTGCGCGCGACCAGATTGCGTTCGGCGAAAACCGCGTCCTGCGCCGCCGACGGCTTTTCAAGGGAACTGAACTGGTCGGCCGCCATGATGTTGAAGTCGGCGGTGCCGTCCATGTCGGACAGCGCCATGTTGAATATATGCCAGCGGGCATCCCCCGCGGCGCGGCGCGCGAGCCGGGCGAAAACGTCCGGGTTGGGTTCAAAGGACAGGATCGTGCCCCTGAACCCCGCGTCCCTGCGCAGCATAGTGGCATATTGACCGCGATTGGCGCCCACATCCAGTACGCAATCGACCGCGAAACCGGCCAGAAAACGGCGCAGCGCCTGAATTTCGGGATATTGATGGACGCGCCCGCCGAGCGCCAGGCGCACGGCCAGAGCGCGATCGCGCAATTCCCGCCAATAGCGGCTCACCGGGCGAGCACCTGATGGTAAACGGCGATCGTCGCCCGGGCCATGTCCGTCCAGCTGCCCATCTCTTCTCCAAAAGCGCGCGCCCGCATGCCCATGTCCCGCCTGATGGCCGCGCTTTCGATCAGCGGCAAGAGGGCTTGGGCCAGCGCGGGCGCATTTCCGGCGGGAAAACGGCTGGCCACGCCGTCGGGCAGGGTGGCGAACATCCCCGCGTCCGACGTCACCATCGCCTTGCCATGGTGCAGCGCGGACAGGAATGCGCCACTCGAATCGATGGTGCGATAGGGGAAGGCCAATATGTCGGCGCGGCCGATATGCGCGTCGAGTCGGGGTTCCGACAGAAAGCCGAAATCGGTGACGACCCGGTCCGCGAAACCGGCGGCCGCGATCCGCGCCATGATGGGCGCGACATCCATGAACGGCTTGCCGACCAGTGCCAGTTCAAAGCGGTGCCCCGCGCCCCAGAGGATGAGACAGGCCCGCACCAGCAAATCGACGCCCTTATACGGCCGGATGGTGCCGAAGAAGAGCAGGCGCGGCATCGCGGGCGCGGGAACCGCAGCGACATCCGCCGCCGTGGCGGGGGCAAGGCGCATCGGCGGATGCGGGGTGACATGAATCTTTTCCGCCGCGATGCCCTGCGCCATCAAGGCCGCACGGGTGGTGTCACCATGGACGAGCAGCGCATCGAACAGGTCAAGGAGCGCACGATACCCCCTGCCCTGAACGCCGCCATCGGCATGATAGGCGTCGGCATTATGGACTGTGTGCACCAGTGCGACCCGCCGCTTCAGCCGCCTGAGAAGCAGCGCGTCCGCCGGCGCCAGCGGCAGCCATTGGACATGGGCCACGTCCGCGCATGCGACATCCCCGACCCTTCCCATCCCGCAGGTCAGGCCATATTCGATCGCCTTTGCCAGACGGAACATCCGCCCTTCGCCCAGCCGCCCGCGCAAGGCTTCGCTGCGGCGGAAGAAGCGCGGCGCATAGGCATAGCCGTGCGGGTCGATGGCGTCGGTCGGCCGCATCGGCCGGGCGAACAGCGTCACGTCCACCCCCTGGCCGCCCAGCGCCGCGCACAGGCTGTCGTCATAGCGTCCCGTGAACAGCGACGGGTCGATCATCGCGACTATCATGATTGCCCCTTCAGCATGGAGGGCCGCGCCAGCCGTCGCAGGGACAGGGCATGCAGACCGCCCGCGCCCAGCAGCGTCAGCACATAGAGCGCCAGAAACGCATCGTCGAACCGACCCGGCCATAACAGCATGGCGAGCGGCGCGCTGAGCAGCGATCCGGCCAGCAGCGGCAGCGACCGACGCAACAAATGCGCGAACCGGCCGAGCGCGGCCTGCACATATACCGACACACCTATAATGGCGAGCGCCAGCAACCCCGCGCTGAACAGCATCATCTCGCCACGCCCGATGACGGCATGGCCGTCGAACAACCGGGCGAACAGCCACGGCCCCGCCGCCAGCAGCGCCACCGCCGCCGCGCCGCCGGCGACCAGCGCCGCCGCCAGAGCGCGGCGCAGCAATTGCCGCAGCCGCGCGCCCTCGCCCGCGTGAAAAGCGCGCGTGATCCGGGGCAAGGCCGCCTCCACCAGCGCGCGAACGACCATCGACACCGCCCGCGCCATCTTGAACAGGAAGTCGAAGACCAGCATCGGCCGCGCATCGGCGGTTACCAGCGCGATGGTGAAATAGGGCGCGTTATAGGCGACGATATCGGACAGGGTGAACGCCGCCGACGCCCCGACATCCCGCAGATAATGCGCGCGCACATGCCCGGCCCCCGCGCGGAAGGCGAACCAGTGCCGCGCCCGCATGCCGAGCCTGCGGTGGGCGATGGCGATGGCCCAGCCGATCACCGCCATGCTGACGACCAGTTGCAGGGCGACGGACAGGCGCGCATCGACCCCCGCCAGTATCGACAGGAGCAGCGCGATCGTCAGCACACGGCGCAGACAATCCAGCCCCTCCCACACCGCGTTCCCGTCGATCGCCGCCAGCGCCCGCTTGGCGAGCAGCGCCGGCAGGTTGAGGCAGGCGGACAGGAAGAACAACAGGAACAGCACGGGCGCGCCAGTCGCAATCCCGTCGGCGGCCAGCAGGACGAGGAGAAGGAGGGTTGCCCCGACCGTCAACACCGCGATGAACAGGAAGAGCACGCCCATCTCCTCCAGCCGGAAACCGCCGGCGGCCTCCGTCTCGCCCAGCCAGTAGCGCCGCAACCGGGCATAGATGATGCTGGTCAGGCCGAATTCGGCGGAAATGGTGAAATTGCCGAATGCCACCAGCAGCAGAAAAGCGCGAAAATCATCCAGCGGCAGCACCCGGACGAACACATAGGTGACGGCAAAGCCCCAGATCAGGATCAGCCCGACATTGGCCAGCTTGACCAGCGCCAGGATGCGGGCCGACCCCTCGATCCTGCCGAGACCACTCACCGGCCGCCGCTCATCGAGACGCGATTCCGCCAGGCTTGCGGGCGCGGAACAGCCGGTCGTCCAGGGCATGGACATGCCGCACCTGCGGATCGAGCGTAGCGGCGGCGATCTCCTCCAGCGTGAAACCCGCGGCACGGATGCGGTCGGCGAAATCGGGTCCATATTGACGCACATGGTCCCATTGGCCGAAGCGGCGCTCCCGCTCGCGCGGGGGCATGGCAAAGCTGCCATCCTCGGTCGGCCGGTCCCACAACGGCACGATCAGCCACGCCTCCCCCCCCGGCTTCAGTGCGCGGAAGATGTTGCGCAGCACCAGCGCATCGTCGGGCACATGCTCCATGACATGGCTGGCGTAGAACAGATCGTAACGGTCGGTATCGTCCAGTTCCATAAGGTCGACGCGGCGCATGCCGGACACCGCATAGCGGGCCGGATCGATATCCGCCGGCTGATAGTCGGCGGCCGCCGAAAAACGGCGCACCAGACTGCGTTCATTGGGCGCCATATGCAGGACGGCACCTTGCAGGGGCACGCGTAACACGCCCTCCCCGATCAGGTGGTTCATGAGCCGTTCGCGCGGCGACGCGCCACAGGCCGGGCACCCCCATTCATGATTGTCGCCATAGCGGAAAAAGCCGACGACCGCGCCGCCACAGGCCGGACAGACCCGCGTGGCGCGCGCGCCGGCCACCCTGCGCGCGGCAAGGGCCGCTCTGGACAGATGCTTGCCGACCGCCTTGGCCGCCCGCTGAAAGGTAATCACGCCACTCTCCGCGCCGGAACAGGGACCGGGCTATACAATATGGCGGGACGATTACGAGAGGGGATCAGCGCGATTTGGCCGGGTTCCACACCGCCATCGTCCGACCCGCCATCGCGCGGACGATCCCTTCCAGCGTGGCGACATAGGCGATCAGCACATCTACCGCCGCCGCCATCGGCCCGCTTCTGGATCGGACGCCGACCCACAAACCGCCCAGCGCAGCCAGTAGCAGCAGGCCGAACAGCAGCGGCGAAAGCCGCCAGGCCAGCGCCCCGGCGGCGATCGCCCCGGTCGCCAGGAACAGCGCTCCGAACCAGCGCACGATCTTGCGAGAGGCATATTTGAACCGGTCGAACCGCGTCATCCGCCGCAGACCCGCCCGCAAATGCCGGTGCGTGTGCCAGGCACGCGCGGCGATGCGGACCTTGCGCCGATATTCGTCGGCCCGCGCCGTCACCAGCCGTTCGCGGGCGATCACATCGTCGGCCTTCACCAGCCGCTGCCCGGCAAAGACCACGGCCATCGACACCGTCAGATCGTCGAGCACGGTATCGGGAAAATCGGGGTAGAGCGCCCGGCGGATGGAAAAGATCGACCCATCCGCGCCCATGACGTTGCCGGTGCGCGATTCCTCGTCCTTCAGCCGTTCCTCGATCCGCCAGTAGAGCGACCCGACCGACGCGGTCGCGCTGTCCCCCTGTCCCACATAGTGCAGCGAGCCCAGCACGCCGCCCACATCAGGATCGGCATAGCGGGCCAGCAGCCGTTCGATCGCCTGATCGTCCAGCAGGACATTGGCGTCGGTGAAAACCAGCACATCGCCCCGCGCCCGCGCGGCCAGCCGTTTCATCCCATGCGCCTTGCCGGTGCGTCCCGGGCCACGCACCAGTGTGACCAGTTCCCCTTCCGCCTCGATAAGCGCGGCGGTGCCGTCCGACGATCCGTCGTCATAGGCCCATATATCGAGCCCCGGATGCCGCGCCTTCAGCATGCGCAGATTGGCCAGCTTGTCCGGCATGACCGCCGCTTCGTTATAGGCACAGAACAGCAGTGAAACCGATGGCATCCTCGCGTCCGCGACGGGGCGTTCCGGCCGGGTCGGCGCCAGACGCAGGATCGCCGGATACAGCAGGAAAGGCCATGTCAGGCCGACGAAGGACAGCAGGAGCGCCAGCCCGATCAGCATGTCGATGCCCGCCATCACCGATCAATAGGCCCGTGCATGCACCAGCACGCCCAGCGTCGCCACGATGATGCGCAGGTCGCGCCAGATCGACCATTGCGTCACATATTCCAGGTCCGATTGCAGCCGGTCGATCAGATCCTGATGATCGTCGGTCGCGCCGCGATGACCGCGCACCTGCGCCAGTCCGGTCATGCCCGGTTTGATGCAATGCCGTTCCCAGTAACGCGCGTCGACCTCCCAATACAGGCTGTCGCCTGCCTTCGCGGCGGCGGCATGCGGACGGGGGCCGACGATGCTCATATCGCCGCGCAGCACGTTGAAGAGTTGCGGCAGTTCATCGATGCTCGTCCTGCGCAGCCAGTTGCCCACACGGGTCACCCGGTCGTCGTCGCGGGTCGTCAGCCGGTCGGCCTTCATATCACTGGCCTCGGCCCGCATCGACCGGAATTTGAGGATCTGGAACGGGCGCGCGTCCCGGCCCAGCCGCGGCTGGCGGAACAGGACCGGGCCGGGGCTGGTCAGCTTCACCGCCAGCGCCGCGCCGATCAGGACCGGAGAGAGCAGCACGGTGGCGACGCCCGCGAACGCGATGTCGAACAGCCGTTTGATGATACGGTCGCGGAACTGGAACGGACCGCCGGCGACGATGATGGTCGGCTGGCCGCCGATCTGGTCGATCCGGGCGGGGGCGAAGCGCAGCAGTTCGGGCACGATGATCTCGCCCCGCGCGGCCAGCGACTTGAGCGCGATCGACCAGCCGTCCATCCGGTCGAGCGGACAGGCGACGACCACCCGTTCGGCCATGCCGACCGCCGCGGCCAGCCGTTCGGCCATGGCGGCATCATGCGCCTCCGGCCTCAGCCCCGCCGCCCGCGCGTCGATGACCCGCATATGCGGCGCGATGTCGATGGCCACCCCGTCCAGTATGACGGCGGTCAGATGCGGCACCTCTCCCAGCAGCCGGGCGCCCAGCCGCGCGATGGCGACCCGGGCCAGCGTGACCGCGACGGCCGACAGGGCGAGGCCCGTGACGAAAGTCAGACGCGACAACTGCTCCGCGATCTTGCCCAGATAGACGATCAGCAGCATCAGCAGCGCCGCCTGCGCCATCGCCAGCAGCGCGCGGACGATCCCGCGCCGCATATTTTCCAGAGCGCGGATGCCATAGGCGCCGCCCTGCACGGCGAGAATGGCGTAAAGCGGCGCTAGCATCGCGAACATGACGAGGCCATGGGGCTTGCCCGGTTCCCCCATGAACGCGCCCAGCACCAGACGGTTGGCGATCAGGAAGGAGAGGAACAGGCCCGCCATGTCGCCCGCAAGGCATAGCAGATAGAGCCTGAGGCGGACGATTTCCTTGGATACGGTCATGGGAGCCGAAACTGCACGCGCGCCTTGTTGGAAGGGGATGCGTTGGCACCGCCACGGCGGGAAGGCAAGGGTTTCGATCGCCGGCCGCCCGTCAAAAACCCGTTATAGTCCGAACAGCCGCCCCAACGCCTTGTCCAGCATCACCAGTTGCCACAGCAGCCGGCCGTGATCCGACAGGCCCGATCGGTGGTCCGCCGCCAGCCGGCCCAGCAATTTCGTGTCGAACCAGCCGGTTCTGGCCAGCGCGGATCCGCCCGCCACCGCGCTTGCCTCCCCCGCCAGCGCGCCGCGGAACCAGGCGCTGATCGGGGTCACGAACCCCATTTTCGGGCGATAGAGGATGTCCTGCGGCAGATAGGGCTCCATCGCTTTCTTCAGCAGATATTTGCCGCTATTGCCCCTGATCCTGAGCGACACGGGCAGGCGCGCGGCAAATTCGACGAGGCGATGGTCGAGCAGCGGCTCGCGCGCTTCCAGCCCGACGGCCATGCTCATCCGGTCGGTCTTGGTCAATATATCGCCGGGCAGCCAGTGGCGGATATCGGCATATTGCGCGCGGTCGAGCGGATCGCGCGCGGGGGCGTCGGCCATCGTGCGCACATAACGGTCCTCGGCGCGATGCCCGGCAAGCCCCGCCCGCATGTCGGCGGTAAAAAGCCGCTGGCGCAGCGCGTGGGACGTGACGCCGACGGACGCGGCATAGGCCTCGGCCCCCTCCCCCGCCAGTTCGAGGAAGGTGGATTTGGCGCGCAGCGGGCGCGGGGCCCAGTCGGCCTTGGGATATAGCCGGCCCAGCGTGCCGAACAGCGGCTGGCGGATCGACGCGGGGATCAGGCCGCGCACCCGCTCGCCCTGCATCTGGAACCGGTGGCGGCGATATCCGGCGAACGCTTCGTCCGCACCATCGCCCGACAGCGCCACCGTCACCTCCTCGCGCGCCAGTTCACACACGCGATAGGTCGGCAGCGCCGAAGCGTCGGCAAAGGGTTCGTCGAAATGAAAGGACAGCCGGTCGATCAGCTCATAATCATCGGACGACACGATGCGCATGCGGTGATCGGTCGCGAACCGGCGGGCAATGCGGTCGGCATAGGCGGTTTCATCCAGCGACGCCACGTCGAAGCCGATGGTGCAGGTCTTGACCGCCTGGGGCGAAGCTTCCGCCATCAGCGCCACCACGCTGCTGCTGTCCACACCGCCCGACAGGAACGCACCCAGCGGCACGTCGGACACCATCCGGGACCGAACGGCATCGCGCATCAGCGCGATAAGCTCCTCCTCCAGCACGGCCGGTTTCGCGCGGCTGCGATCGGCGAAGCTGACGTCCCAATAGCGTTGCGGGCGCGGCATCGGCCGTCCCCGCACCAGCCGCAGTGTTTCCCCCGCGCCCAGTTTCCTGACCCCCGCGACCAGACAGGCATCGTCGGGCACATAGCCATAGGCCATATAGTCCTCGACCGCGGTCAGATCGGCGGCACGGCGTAGCAGCGGATGGGCAAGCAGGCTTTTCAGTTCCGACCCGAATATGACGCTGCCATCCGACAGCGGCGCATAATGCAGCGGCTTGACCCCCAGCCGGTCGCGGACCAGCCAGAGCGACTGCGCCCGCGCATCGAACAGGGCGAAGGCGAACATGCCGATGAAATGGCGCACGCAATCCTCACCCCACTGGCGATAGCCGTGCAGGATGACTTCGGTATCGCTGCCGGTGCGGAAGACATGGCCCTTCGCTTCCAGATCGGCGCGGACCTCGGCGAAATTATAGATTTCGCCGTTGAAGGTGACGGCCAGGCTTTCATCCTCCGTCAGCATCGGCTGCGCGCCGGCGGCGAGGTCGATGATCGACAGGCGCACATGACCCAGCCCCACGCCCGCCGCCGTCCAGACCCCGCTGCCGTCCGGGCCGCGATGCGGCATGACGTCCAGCATGGCGCGCACGCGCGCGGGATCGACCGGCTTTGCCGTTTCGAGGTGAAAGATGCCCGCTATGCCGCACATGACGGCCGCTCTAGCCTATGCCGGCGCTGCGGTCAGCCAAATCCTGCACCCGCCCCAGATCGCGCAGGAACGCGTCGATGGCCGCGCCTGCCGGCCTGTCGTCCCGGTTTTCAGCGGAGATCAGGATGGCGACCGCGCGCTGGTCCCCGCCCAGCAGGCGGGCCTTCATCGTCTGCATCTTCACTTCCGGCTTGTTCCCGGTGAGCGGCGCGCCGCCCACGCCATAGAAAGTGACGACATGCCGGATGACCGGGCCGGGCGCGGTGATCTGCTCGCCCCGCGCGCCGTGCGGCGCCGGTGCGGGCGCGGACCATGTCCAGTCGGAATCCGGGTCGGCCGCGCCCTGGCCGAAACCGACCAGTTCCCGCTCATCCTCCTGCCGGTCATAGGTCGCGATCGCCAGGTCGACGATCTGACCCGCCGGATTGCGATAGCGCCCCATGACGAGATGATCCGCACCATCGAAGCGCGGCTTCCACGGATGGGTGGAGAGGTCGTCGACACGGGCCCAGCCCTCGACCACGGGCAGGTCCAGCGCCGCCGGCAGGGCATCGCCGGCGGCCGCGGTGCCGGCCAGCCACAACGGCGCGGCGACGACCATCGCCAGAGCGCCACCGGCGATCAGACCGGTCGGCCGGCCCCTGGGCGCGACGGGCTGCAAACGGCGGGGATCGAACCAGGGGTCGCCCGGCTTGCGGTCGAAAAAAGGCCAGGCGGCGGCCATCACGATGGTCATGATGATGGCGAAAAACACCCAGCCATACATCACATGATCGAAACCGACCGCCGCATCCA
>JBFWMJ010000041.1:0-21388 GCA_050251675.1 Sphingobium sp. | reverse complement strand
CCAGCGCGCCGTAGACGATCGCCTCGGCAACGGCCTTCTTACCGTCTTCCATGATGTTGTTCATGAATTTGGACAGGACCTGATCGCCATATTTGGGATCGGGCAGGATGATGCGCTTTTCAGGGCGACGACGACGTGACATGGCTTTTGTCTCCCTTACTTCGGACGCTTGGCGCCATATTTGGAACGGCTCTGCTTGCGATCCTTGACACCCTGGGTATCCAGAACGCCGCGCAGCACGTGATAGCGCACACCCGGAAGGTCGCGCACGCGGCCGCCGCGGATCAGCACGACGCTATGTTCCTGAAGGTTATGGCCTTCACCAGGAATGTAGGTGATGACTTCGCGCTGGTTGACGAGGCGCACCTTGGCCACCTTGCGCAACGCCGAGTTCGGCTTCTTCGGAGTCGTGGTATAGACACGGGTGCAAACGCCGCGTTTCTGCGGGTTCGCATCCATCGCAGGGACCTTGGACTTGATCTTCTGCAATTCGCGGCCCTTGCGGACCAGCTGGTTGATCGTCGGCATGAAGCCCTTCACCTTTTTCAGTTACTTTGCCGTGCGCCGCCCGCGTTCCTTGCCGTCAATTCCAACGGCAAAGGCCCCGGTGGGCTAACGCCCCCTGGGGCCGCAAGAGCACCCGGCAATGTTCAGCGTCTGTGCTTACCCCCGGTTGACGACCAAAGCCGCAGCCCGCGGGGCAGGCGCGCCTATAGCCGCGCTCCGGCAGGCGGTCAAGCGGAGCCTGAGCGCTGGTGACCGCGCATCGGCGCGCCGGAACGGACTGCACGCCGGGGCGTGCGCGACCGCGCCGTTGGTGAATGGTCCATTAGCGATTTGATAAGGAGGGGCGCCGTATTTCATTGCCATATCCTATGGGTCTCGACGATGGGCGAGCAGTGACAGACATTTCAACCACCACAGGCGAGTTTCGCGATGCGGCGCAGGAAGCTGCGTTCCAGGCGCATCGCCTGCCCGAGTCGCAGCGGCACGCCCGCCTGTTGTTCATCCTGTCGGCGATCCTGAACACCCTTTTCCTGTTCAGCGACTGGCGATTCGCCGGCACCGCCCATTTCTGGGTTACGTTTCCCGCGCGGCTCGCCGTCATCGGCTGGTCGCTGGTCTGCCTCTACGGCTCCCGCTACATGGTCACCTTCTCCGCGATCGAACGGATCTGCTTCGCATGGCAGGTCGTCACCGCCATCGGCGTGGCGGTGCTGGTGTCCTCGCGCAGCGACATCGCGATCTTCGTGCTCGTCATGCTGCCGCTGGTTTTCTATCTGGTCGTCCCGACGAGCTTTCGCGGCAATGTCGGCGGCGGGCTGCTGTGCTGCATCGTCCTGCTGGCGGGTTACCTTGCCCCGGCGCCGTTTTCGCCGACCACGCTGGGGATGATCCTGGCGATGCTCATTCTCCATTGCGGCATGTGGATCGCGGTGGCCCGGACCAATCGCCTGCAACGCCAGGAGTGGACGGCCATGCAGATCGCCCAGAACGCGCGCGCCGCGCTCGCCAGCAGCAGCGACACGCTGGAACGCATCTTCATGTCGGTGCCCCTGCCCCTTTTCGTGACCGGGCATGACGGCACCATCCACCGCTTCAACCATGCGGCGGCACGGACCTTCGGCGGGGAACAGCAGATGGCCGACCTTCAGATCATCGAGGACCAGCCGAACGGCCGCCGCGGTGTTCTCGACCAGATCATGAGTGGCGAGGATGTCGACAATCTGGAGTGCCGCATCGCCAGCCGCGACGGCACGGTGCGCGACGTGCTGCTGGCGACACGGCCCATAATCGTCAGCGGCGAACCGTGCATCCTGGCGAGTGTGGTCGACATTTCCGACCGCAAGAGCGCGGAACGCCATCTTGCCAATCTGGCCATGACCGATGCGCTGACCGGCCTTGCCAACCGATCGCATTTCATGGCCGCCCTGACGCAGGCCGCCCGGGACACGGCGCAGTCGGGCGGACAGATGGCGGTCCTGCTGGTCGATGTCGACGAATTCAAGCGGATCAACGACAGCGCCGGCCACGACACCGGCGATGCCCTTTTGTGCGCGGTGGGCGCGCGCCTGCGGGAATGCGTCCGTCCGGGCGATCTGGTCGCACGGATGGGCGGGGATGAATTCGCCGTGCTGCTGTCGCGCGTGCGCGGATGGGACCATGTGCACAGGATCGTCGCGCGGATGACGGCGCGGCTGCACACGACGGTGGATCACGGCGATCGCGCCATCGACTGCCGGGTCAGCATGGGTGTGGCGCTGTATCCCGACCATGCGGACGATATGACCACGCTGATCAAGCATGCCGACATCGCCCTGTATGAAGCGAAGAACAACGGGCGCGGCCGCGCCTGCCTGTTTGAACCCGCGCTGCTCGACAAATGGGAAAGCGAAGCACGGATGCTGGAACGGGCGCGGGACGCGCTCACCACCATGCCGCCCACTCCCTTCTACCAGCCCAAGGTCGACCTTTCGAGCGGCCGGATCATCGGATTCGAGGCCCTGCTTCGCTGCATCCGGCCGGACGGGTCGGTCATGATGCCGGGCGAAATCGCCGCGGCGTTCGAACATCCCGAACTGGGGCGGGCACTGACCGCACGGATGCTGGACCGGATACTGACCGATTGCCGGACATGGCAGGATATGGGGCTGGACATCGGCCATGTCGCGATCAACATACCGGGCGTCGAGTTGCACGACAGCGGCTTTCCCGATCGGTTGATCGCGCGCATGACGGCCGCTGGCGTGCCGCCCCGCCATATCGAACTGGAAGTGACCGAATCGGTTTTCCTGGGGCGCAACGCCGTGGCGGTGGAACGCAATCTCCACCGGCTCAGCGAAGCGGGCTTTTCGATCGCGCTGGACGATTTCGGCACGGGCTATGCTTCGTTGTCGCATCTCAAGCAGTTCCCGATCGACATCATCAAGATCGACCAGTGTTTCGTGCGCGACGTTGAAACCGACCCGGACGATGCCGCGATCGTCCGTGCGGTGCTGAACCTGGCGTACAGCCTGGGCATACGCACCGTGGCCGAGGGCGTCGAAAACGGCCGCCAACTCGATTATCTGCGCGCGGGCGGCTGCCATTATGGCCAGGGCTATTATTTTGGCGGCGCGGTCCCTGCCGCGCAGGTGCCCGGCCTGTTCGGCGTCTCTCAGGGCGCGGCCGGGCTTTAGCGGGCGTATCCCGGCGGAAATGGGCGGTCACAATGGGCGATTCGCCCGCCATGGGCAGAATTTAGCGCCGCTATTTTCACTTCGCCTTTCACTTCGCCGCGCTTAGCCACCCGTTCGCCACGCCCCATATCGAAGGATTCGCGCCGGCCCGCGCCCTTTGCTACCGGCGCGAGTCGAATAATCGACGGGGCCGCTTTTGCTGCAAAAAACATCCCGGGGGGCCGCTGCCCTCTGGATCACGATCCGGCACATGTGCCCGGAGCGGGAGATCGTCCTGCGCTCCGGCGACCGGGTTACATCCATCCGCCTTTCCCGCCGCGCGCAATGGCTGACGCTCGGCCTGCTGATCGTCGCGCTGGCAGGCGCGGGCGCGGCGGGCCTCTCGATGATCGCCGCAAGCGCCGCCGTGGCACAGGACCGGGCACGTCTGACCGCACAAGGCGAGGCCGTCGCGGACGAAGCCCGCAAGGTCAACGCATATAAGCAGTCGATCGATTCGCGGGCGCGCGAACTGGAAGCGAGGCAGGACTTTATCGACGACCTGTACCGCACGCATTTCGGCGATGAAAAAGGCGATGCCGGCGGCGCGGGCCTGATCGGCGCCACCCTCGACAAGAGCGAAGACGACACGCGCCGGGATCTCAGGAGGGACGCCCGTCCTACGGCCAAAACGTCCATAGGTCCCGATACCGCGTCTTTGCTGGACGTCGACCTGCGCCAGCGCCGCTTCGCCCGGCTGCTGACCGCCGCGGTCCGACAGCGCGCGGACAAGGCGGCGGCGGCCATTCGCGGCTTCGGTCTCAATCCCGACGCACTGACCCGCACTGGCGCGCGTGGTCAGGGCGGACCGTTCGTCCCCTGGCGCGGCGGGCGCGCGCGGTTACCCGTCGAACTGGAAAAACTGGCGTCGGCCCTCGCCCGCATGGAATTTCTGGAACGCAGTCTGGTCGCGATCCCGTCTGGCCTGCCGACCGTCGCACCAATGGAAAGCAGTTCCTACGGCTATCGCCGCGATCCGTTCAACGGCCACCCGGCCTTTCACGCCGGCATCGATTTCCCCGGCCGCCACGGCCAGCCCATATTGTCGGCCGCGCATGGCAAGGTCGCCTATGTGGGACAGCGGCAGGGCTATGGCAATGTGGTGGAGGTCGACCATGGCCATGGACTGATGACCCGCTATGCCCATCTTTCCGGCTTTTCGGCACGGACCGGACAGGTCCTCGCCCGCGGCGACGCACTTGGCCGGATGGGCTCGACCGGACGATCCACCGGCACGCACCTGCATTTCGAAGTCCGGCTGAACGACCGGGCCATCAATCCCCGCCGCTTTCTGGAAGCCGCCAGGGACATCCTGCACGTTCAGCAGATCGCCAAGGACCGCTTCGCCGACCTCGGGAACCGGGGCTAGGGCGTTTTCATGTCGAGCGAAAACGCTCTTGTCTTTTGATGCCGCATTTTCCGAGCCGTTGACCGTAAACGGTCAACTTGAAAACGCTCTAGTTGTTTGATCCCACGGTTTGATGGTGCGATCCTTTCGTTAGATTGGAAGGAAGCATTATGGGACAAGTTCGTCACGTGAGCGCCACGACCACGCACTCCGTCCGAGCAGCAATACAGCGATCGCAGGCTTCGCTCGCGACGTTGAGCCGAGAGTTGGGGATCAACCCCAAAACGGTTGCGAAGTGGCGCAAGCGGACGACGGTGGAGGATCGCAAGACCGGGCCGAAGGCCCCTCATTCCACAACCCTGACCCAAGCCGAGGAGGCGATGGTTGTCGCGTTCCGACGGCACACGCTGTTACCACTGGACGACTGCCTCTACGCCCTGCAGCCGTCGATTCCGCATCTGACACGGTCAGCGCTGCATCGTTGCCTCCAGCGGCACGGCATATCCCGTCTGCCCGACATTGATGGCGACAAGCCGAAGCGCCAGCGCTTCAAACGCTACCCGATCGGTTTCTTTCACATCGACATCGCCGAGGTGCAGACGGCGGAGGGCAAGCTCTATCTGTTTGTCGGCATCGACCGCACCAGCAAGTTCACCATCACGCAGCTCGTCGACAAGGCTGACCGGCGAACAGCTTGGGAGTTCCTCGAACAGTTACTGAGAGCAGTGCCATACAAGATCCACACGATCCTGACCGATAATGGCATCCAGTTCGCTGACCAGCCGCGCAACCGCAACACCGTGTTCTCCCGCCAGATGCGCTTCGACATGATTTGCGAGGCAAACGGCATCGAACACCGTCTGACCAAGCCGAACCATCCCTGGACCAACGGCCAGGTCGAACGGATGAACCGCACCAGTAAGGACGCAACGGTCAAACGCTATCACTACGATAACCACGAGCAATTGCGCACGCACCTCGCAGACTTCATCGCCGCCTACAATTTTGGCCGCAGGCTCAAAACCCTCAGCGGCCTCCTCAATCCGATCCACCAAATGCCGGGACTGAACATCTAGGACCGGTCGACATTCGGAAGATGGCGTATTTGAAGGCCGTCAGAGCTGAATGTCGATCCGTCCTGAGGGGCCTGTGTGAAATGCACGGTTGAACGCATTTCAGGAAGCCGCATCGGATGCGCCCAGGCCGCATTTTCAAACAGCCTCTAAAGCACCGCAAGAGTCGCGTTCCGCATCGCCGCCACGTCGGCGTGGTCAGTTGACCGGCGGGCGACGGCGATAGCTGAGCGCTTCGGCGACATGCGCGCGCCCCACCCCATCGGCGCCGGCCAGATCGGCGATGGTGCGCGCGACACGCAGGACACGGGTATAACCCCGCGCCGACAGTTTCATCGCCGCGGCGGCCTGCGCCAGGAGCTGGCGCCCCGCCTCGTCCAGCCCGGCCACATCCTCCAGCCGTTCGCCATCGACCTCTGCATTGGTGCGGGTCGCGGTGCCGGCATAACGGCGGGTCTGCACCGAACGGGCGGCGGCGACGCGCCCGGCAATATCGGCCGATCCTTCCGCCGGCGGCGGGAGCATCAGGTCGGCGGCCGTCACCGCCTGCACCTCCACATGCAGATCGATCCGGTCGAGCAGCGGTCCCGACACCTTCGCCTGATAGTCGGCAGCGCAGCGCGGCGCGCGCGAACAGGCCAGCGCCGGATCGCCCAGATGGCCGCAACGACACGGATTCATCGCCGCGACAAGCTGGACGCGGGCGGGAAAGGTGACATGGGCATTGGCGCGCGCGACCGTCACCTGCCCGGTTTCCAGCGGCTGGCGCAGCGAATCGAGCACCGCGCGCTGGAATTCGGGCAATTCGTCGAGGAAGAGCACACCCAGATGCGCCATGCTCACCTCTCCCGGCCGCGCGCGCAGTCCGCCCCCGACCAGCGCCGCCATCGACGCGCCGTGATGCGGCGCGCGAAACGGGCGGGCCCGGCTGATGCGCCCGCCGTCCAGCATGCCCGCCACGCTGGCCACCATCGACGTTTCCAGCGCCTCGGCCGGCGTCAGTTCGGGCAGGATGCCGGGCAGGCAACCGGCCATCAGCGATTTTCCCGCGCCCGGCGGCCCCACCATCAAAAGATTATGGCCGCCCGCCGCCGCGATCTCCAGCGCCCGCTTTGCCGTCTCCTGCCCCTTGACCTGTTTCAGGTCGGCGGCGCGCACCGGCGGCTCCACCGGCCCCGGCTGCGGGGGCGAAAGCGCGGCCGTGCCCTTCAGATGATTGAGCAGAGACAGAAGGTCGGGGGCCGCCACCACTTCCACCTGCCCTGCCCATGCGGCTTCGGCGCCCTGCACGGCCGGACAGATCAAACCCATGTCCCGCCCCCCCGCGTGAAGCGCCGCCAGCAGGACGCCGGGCGTGGGCGCGGTACGGCCGTCCAGCCCCAGTTCGCCCACCACCACATAGCCCGACAGCGTTTCCGCATCGATGACATCCATGGCGCCCAGCAGGGCAAGGGCGATCGGCAGGTCGAAATGCGACCCTTCCTTCGGCAGATCCGCGGGGGAAAGATTGATGGTTATGCGCTTGGGCGGCAGCGACAGCCCGATGGCGGCGATGGCGTTGCGCACGCGCTCACGGCTTTCGGCCACCGCCTTGTCCGGCAGTCCCACGACGATGAAGGCGGGCAAACCGGGAACCAGCCGGCACTGCACGTCGACGCCGCGCGCCTCCAGACCGAGATAGGCGACCGTCGATACCGATGAAATCACCTATGCCGCTCCCCCCTCTTGCGCGCGGGTGGAGAGTGGGACGGGGACGGCGGATTGTCGAGAGATTTGTTCGGGACCACCCGCGAATCGACACCGGGGAGCGCCCGTCAGCGGCGCGCGCCGCAGCCGACGATCACCGCGCCCGCCCATGATCCACGGCGGAATGCCCGTTCGTCAGCACGCCCCGTCATCACCGCCCGGATCGTCAGGCCGTCCCTTGAAACCCTGCGCTATCACATACCATTCGACGCTGCCCTTGCGACTGGCGGGCGGCTTGGCATGTTTGATCGTGGTGAAATGCCGCTTGAGCACGGCCAGCAGGTCGGCGTCGGTGCCGCCGGCAAAAACTTTGGCCACGAACGTCCCGCCCTTGCGCAGATTCTCTATCGCGAACCAGGCGCCCGCCTCGACCAGCGCCATGGTGCGCAAATGGTCGGTCTGGGGGTGGCCGACCGTATTGGCCGCCATGTCGGAAATCACCAGATCGGGCGCTTCGCCCAGCGTTTCACGTAAAAGGCCTGGCGCGCGGTCGTCCATGAAGTCCATTTCGAACAGGGTGGCGCCGGGGATCGGATCGGTCGGGAGCAGGTCGATGCCGACGATCCTCGCTTTGGGCGCGACCTTGCGCACCACCTGCGTCCAGCCGCCAGGCGCCACGCCCAGATCGACGACCGCGCGCACGCCTTTGAGGAAATGGAATTTCTGGTCCAGTTCGATCAGCTTGAACGCCGCACGGCTGCGCCACCCTTCCGCCCGGGCGCGGCGGACATAAGGGTCGTTGAGCTGCCGTTCGAGCCAGCGGGTCGATTGGGCGGTGCGCCCCTTGGCTGTCTTCACCCGAACCCTGCCGGCGCCATCCCCCCTCACGCCCGGGCTCCGTCACGGTCCATGAGGCCGCGCAATATCCCTTCGCGAATGCCGCGATCGGCCACGCCCAGCCGCGCGGCCGGCCAGATGTCGAGTATCGCCTCCAAAATCGCGCATCCCGCCACCACCAGGTCGGCGCGCTCGGTGCCGATGCAGGGCAATTGCCGCCGTTCCGCCAGCGTCAGCCCTGCCAGCCGCTCCGAAATGGCGCGCATCGCTTCGCTCGGGACGATCAGGCCGTCGATCGCGCGACGGTCATAGCGCGGCAGGTTCAGGTACAGGCTGGCCAATGTCGTCACCGTTCCCGATGTGCCGAGCAGACGCGCGCCCGCCGCGCCGCGCGGCAGCCTCTGCGCCATGCCGGCAAAGGCGGCGGCGACCCGGTCGCGCATCCGGGCATAGGCGGCCAGACGATCGGCGACATCGTCATGATCCATCGGTTCGCTTTCGGTGAGGGACACGACGCCCCACGGCGCGCTGACCCAATCGGCGATGCGGGGCGTGCCGTCACACTGACTTTCCACCAGCACCAGTTCGGTCGACCCGCCGCCGATGTCGAAGATCAGCGCCGGTCCGTCCCCAGGTTCGAGCAGCGCATGACAGCCAAGCATGGCCAGCCGCGCTTCCTCCCGCGCGCTGATGACGTCGAGGGCGATGCCGGTTTCCCGGTAGACGCGGTCGATGAACTCCATGCCGTTGGCCGCCCGCCTGCAGGCTTCGGTCGCAACCGACCGGGCCAGCGTCACATGACGGCGGCACAGCTTGTCCGCGCAGACCGACAGGGCGACGATCGCCCGTTCGATCGCCGCGTCACTGATCCGGCCGGTCGCCGCCAGCCCCTCACCCAGCCGCACGATCCGGGAAAAGGCATCCACGACGATAAACCCGTCAGCCGCCGACCGGGCGATCAGCAGGCGGCAGTTATTGGTACCAAGGTCGATCGCCGCATAGGACCGGCGATGACGTGTGGCATATGTGGGGAGCCCGCGTTTAGCGGGCGGGGAAGAAACGGCCGCAACTTCGCTCCCGTTGCCCTCCATCAACCGGGCATGCCCACCCGATGGTCGACCGGCAGGACGGGAATGTTGCGGCGATGGGCGGCTGTGCTGCACCATGGCCCTGACTCACTTCAAACTCGCCAGCGCCAGACGGCACCGGAACTTGATATAAAGAGTAAGCAGAACCCGGCCAAAGCGCAAGGCGCCCTGCAATAGGGATGGCAAAGAGACCCGGGATGACGGGGCGCACATTACAAACGTCGGGCGCCGGACGGAAAGCCGGGCAGTTCTTAAAGAGGCAGCAGGGCGCCGACGATCCACCGCTCCTCGGCGCGCAGCACGCCCCAGGCGCGCGCCGCCGCACGGCTGTCCATCGCCTCCACGCCAACCCCCCGCACCTCCAGCGCGCGGACGAACGGCAATGGCGGCCGCACGAGCCGCGCTCCCGTCCCCAGCAACAGGAATTCGGGCATGGGATCAAGATCGATCAGGTCCCCGAGCGCCGCCGGGGTCAGCGCGCCGGCAGGCGGCGCATCCATCCAGGCCAGCGCGCGCACGGGGCTGATCAGCAAGCCGGTGGGGAACACGTCGTCCCGGACCCGGAACCCCCGCCCGGCAAAGCCGGTGATGATCGGCCCCTGCCCCGTTTCGTCCCGCCGCAGTTCCAGACCGGCACGCGGGGACGAGGCCGCGCCGGGGCCAGCCATCGGACCGTCAGCGCGCCCAGCGGTCAGGGCAGGGCTCCGTCGCGCGGCCCCGTACGCTCCGCCTGCCCGCCAAAGCCGCTTTTTTCCCTGCGGTCCGCGAACGTCTGAGGCGTCAGCCCCAGAGCGATCAGCAGGGAAGAGGAGACATAAACCGACGAATAGGTGCCCACGACGATGCCCAGCATCATGGCCGCCGTGAAGCCGCGCAGCACATGGCCGCCCAGGAACAACAGCGCGCCCAGCGCCAGCAGGATGGTGACGGACGTCATGACGGTGCGCGGCAGCGTTTCGTTGACCGACAGGTCGATCAGGCTCTTCATGTCCATCTTGCGATATTTGCGCATATTTTCGCGGATACGGTCGTCGATCACCATCTTGTCGTTGATCGAATAACCCACGATCGTCAGCACCGCCGCAACGATGTTCAGGTCGAACTCCAGCTGGGTGATGGCGAAGAAGCCAAGCGTCATGAGCACGTCGTGCATGATCGCCACGAATGTCGACACGCCGAACTGCCATTCATAGCGGAACCAGGAAAAGACCGCGATCCCGATGACCGCCAGCATGACCGCGATGATGCCGTTGCGGATCAGTTCGCCGGATACCTTGCCCGACACCGTGTCATAACGGGAGAAGGTAACACCCGGAAACTCGCCGTTCAGCGCGGTGCGGGTTTTTTCGACCACCGCGTTTGCCGCGCCGGCCCCGCCCTGTTCAGGCAGCGGCAGACGGATCTGCACAGTATTGGCGTCACCGAACTGCTGAAGAGAGCTTTCGCCGACGTCGATCCGCGCGATCGTGGTACGTACCTTGTCCGTATCGACCGCTTGCGGGAATTTCGCCTCGATCATCAGGCCGCCTACAAAGTCGACGCCCATATTGAGCTTGTTGTGCACCGTCGCGCCGACGGCCAGAACGGTCAGCAGCGCGGTCGCCGCGAACGCCCATTTGCGGATCGCGACGAACCCGAAATTGGTGTTGTCCTTGACGATCCGAAGATAGCCCATGGAAATGTCGGTCGGACGGCTGCGCCGGACCCAGAACCAGACCAGCACGCGCGTGAAGGTGACGGCGGTGAACACGCTGGTCGCGATGCCGATCAGCAGCACGATGGCGAAGCCCTTGACGGGACCGGAGCCCAGCGCGAGCATGACGCCGCCAGCGATGGCGTGGGTGATGTTCGCCTCGAAAATGGTACGGCTGGCTTCCTTATAGCCATGTTCGATCGACTGGACGACATTGCGCCCGCGCCGCCGCTCTTCCCGGATGCGTTCGTAGATGAGGACATTGGCATCGACCGCCGTGCCGATGGTCAGCACGAACCCGGCGATGCCCGGCAGGGTCAGCGTCGCGCCCATCATGCCCATCACGCCCAGAATGACCAGAACGTTCACGGTGACGGCGATGTTCGCATACATGCCGAACCGGCTGTAGCTCATGAACATGAAGGCGGCGACCGCGACCACGGCGACGATCGACGCGAGCAGGCCAGCGCGGATGGAATCGGCCCCCAGGCCCGGTCCCACGGTGCGTTCCTCCACGACGGTCAGCGCAACGGGCAGCTTGCCCGACCGCAGGGCGATCGCCAGCTGGTTGGCGCTTTCAACCGTGAAATTGCCCGATATGGTGGCCGACCCGCCCAGGATCGGTTCGTTGATGTTCGGTGCGGACAGCACCTTGTCGTCCAGGATGATGGCGAAGGGCCGGTTGACGTTCTGCGACGTCACCTGGCCGAATTTCCGTCCGCCCGATCCGTTGAAACGGATGGTGACATTGGGTTCGTTGGTCTGCTGGTCGTAGCTTTGCTGGGCGTCGGTCAGTTCCTCCCCCGACACCATCACCTGCCGCTTCACGGCGATGAACGGTATGCCCGATGGGTTGTCCGGGTAGGGAAGCACCTCGCTGCCTACCGGCGCACGTCCCTGCGCCACTTCGGCCGGGTTGGCCGTGTAATCGACCAGCTTGAATTCCAGCTTCGCGGTCTGGCCCAGCAGGTCCTTGAGCGCCTGAGGATTTTGCAGGCCCGGCACCTGGACGACGATGCGATTGCCGCCCTGCTGCTGGATGGTCGGTTCGCGCGTGCCCATCTCGTCGATGCGCTTGCGGATCACCTCGGTCGCGACTTCCATCGCGCTCTTGACCGCATTGTCGATGCCGGCCTTTGTCGGGGTGATGACGAGGGTCGAACTGTCCTTTACCTCGACATTGAAGTCACGCTGTCCGGTCAGCCCTGCACCCTGGGTGAGCGGGCGGATGCGCTCCACAGCCGCGTCGACCTGCGCGGGGTCGCGGACCATGAAGCTGAGCTTGCCGTCGCGGCTGGAAATGTCACCGATGGCGATGCGGGTTTCGCCCCGACGCAATTCGGTACGGACCTGCTCCTCCATGTTGACGAGGCGCTGCCTGGCGACATCCTGCGTACTGGCTTCCAGCAACAGGTGGCTGCCGCCCGACAGGTCGAGGCCGAGATTGACGCGGGTCTGCATGAAACCGGGCAGCTTCGCCACGGTCGCTTCGGGCAGGAAGCTGGGAATCGCGCACAGAATGCCGATAAGCAGCGGCAGCAGGATAGCGGCGACCGACCAGCGCGTAAAATGCAACATCGGCGGATCAGTCGTTCGCGGGTCTGGCGACGGTCGGATCGACAACGTCCGACAACGTCGCCTTGACCGCCTTGACCTTCATCCCGGGCGCGAGTTCGACATCGGCGTAGATGTCGTCAACCCGCACCACCTTACCCATCAGACCGCCGCCGGTCACCACCTGATCGCCCTTCTTCACGGCGTCGATCTTCGCCTTATGCTCCTTCATCCGCTTCTGCTGCGGACGGATGATCAGGAACCAGAACACCGCGAAGATCAGGACGAGCGGCAGGATCTGCACGACGATCGAAGCACCCGATGAGGGCGCGCCCGCTGTCTGGGCCAGGGCTGGGGTAATGAACATGATGGGACTTTCGCCTTGTTGGTCGCGCGCCGCGGGCCGCACAAAACACCCACGGATCAAGGGCGGGCGGCTATCACAGCAGGGCCGGCTAGGCAATAAGGTTAGGACGCGCACCGCGCGAAACGATTGGAGCCCGCTGGCTGCTCCACCATGGTTCGGCCGTGCCGGCCTGGGCCCAGGCAAAATGATCCCTATTGATGCCTTGCAACTTACCCGGCATGCCTCTATGAGCCGCCGCTCCGGTCGGGACGTAGCGCAGCCTGGTAGCGCATCACACTGGGGGTGTGGGGGTCGGAGGTTCGAATCCTCTCGTCCCGACCAGTTTTTCAAAGACTTAGCTGATATTTCCACCCCTCACAGGGGGCCAAATCTGCGCTGGTGGTGCGCTGGTGGTGCAAAGATTCGGGAAATTTTTTGCTACGCCATGCCACCCAACGCATCGGAATGGGCGCGGGGCCGAGGCCGTTCGGAATTGAAGACGGCTCCCATTGGCCCTAAGCCATAAACACAGATGCAAGAGCAGTTGCCTCTTCGCCCCGCCGAGTTCGTCAAAATTCGGGACGGCTTCATTGCGTTTCTGAGGCAACCGGCAGGAACGTCCCTGCAAGCCGTCATCCCGGATACCGTTCGCGACGCGATGGCATCGGCGGCGAGACGCGGGCGCAAACGTCGCCACGGGCTTAACTTTGCGCAATTGACCTCGGTGGTGATCGTATTGCTTGGTGCGGTCCTGATCGCTGCACATGATCGGATCACATACGGCAGCGGCTTGGTTCTGCTTTTTGCCGGAGGAGGCACCTTCATATGGGCGCGCAACCGCGCCAAAGTGCGCGATGAACCGGAAATCGAGGAAATCCTCACCGAGCCGGACGAAACGCTTGCGCGCAATCTGCGGGCGCTTGACGACTTTCGGAAACAGATCGCCAGCGGCGACATACCATGCGTCGAGCGACTTCCCGATGGAAAGCTTAAGCCCGTTACCAAGAGCGCCCTTCGCGCATTTCTTGCCGATCATGGCGCGCTTCTCATTGTCAGCCGGGATCAAAACCTTTGGCAATGTATCCCGCACCGTCCCATCCCGATGAGCGAGCTATGGGTAAAACAGGCCGGGCGCGTCGCACCAGCCTTTGTTACGTCGAGAACAGTGTTGGACACTCCAGACCGGGATTTATTCGACCGGCGCACCGACTGGCTTCTCTCACACGCCAATGAGTCGAATGCGCGCGCCCAATCTTTCCGCGACGCAGTTCGCATCATCATCGCCCTGCGGCGTCCCGAATGGGACGGCTTAACCTTTGAGCAGAAAAAGGAAAAACTCCGCAACGAAGGTCATAGCGACAGCCGGGTGGAGAAAATTCACGCGGGCGTATATCCCGCGTTCAACAATTACCTGCGGTCCCTTCCCCTGCATGAATTTCCGTGAATGCGGAACTGAATCGCATCCAACGCCCCCTGTCGGCACGTCCTGCACTCCCGCCAAGTGAAAGGACGACCAATGCCCCCGGATCGAAACCAGTTACTGACCGTCGCGGACGTGCTGAACGTCACCGGCTTCAAATCCCGAACAACGCTCTATCGCCGCGCACGAAACGGCAGCTTCCCCTGCCCCTGCCACATCGGCGCGGGCAAGATTCGCTGGCGTTCGGGTGATGTCGAGGATTGGCTGAACAGCCTCCAAACCCGCCGCTACTAACCCGCACCCGGCGAACTCCCTTCAATCGTGCCCCCCACGAAAGGATGCCCCATGCCTGTTTTCCGCAAGGCCGTGGACCGGCTTGCCGACCTGCTGCGCGGTGATCGCAGGATCACCTACCGCGCATATATCGACGCCCGCACCGCGCCCTATGTGACGCCCTTGCTCGACAAGATCGTTGCCGACGACGAGGATGGCGACACGTTCCGCAATAGCCTGATCCCGTGGCGGCGGGCGCAACGTCCGCCCATCGCCATCTATCGCGGCGATGTTTCCACTTGCCGGATCGACGGGCCTTGGCAGGTGGCGGACGATCATTGGCTTCCGCTTGGCGGCCTGATCGTCACCAGCGGCGTCACCGCCCATCTCAATCCGTTCGAGGCGCAGGCGCTGCACAAGCGGATGCAGCAGGCGATTGAGGATACCACCCTCGCGTGGGTCCGCGAACATGATCTTCGCAGCCATCGCCGTGGACCGGAAGAAATCGACCGGAGCGTTGCCGACCCTGCCGCCAAGGCGATGATATTGGCATGGGCGTTCGGGCGGCGCGAGGCCGACGCCACGCCGAACGCAAGCCCCGACGAGGCCGGAGATTGCTGTTCCGCTGAACCCGGCGACGCCTTGTGCGCGGCCTGCCGGAAAGGGCCGGACCATGCTTGAGCCGGAGCGCCAGAAGGCAGCGTTGCAGGGCTGCGATGCTACGCATCGAGCCGACAATTCAGATACACACCTCACGCACGGGTGCATCCAGCTTTTCCGCGGGTTTGACGAGATGCTAATAGCATCTCCCCAAATGCAGCGCCGGAGAAATGGCGCAATTCCGCCATTTCATGCGATGGCGAATAGCATCTCGACGGGAGCGGTGCGATGAGCGCCCGCGCCCAGACCGTGCGGCTCACCCCGCCGCAGCAGCGCGCCCTCGTCGCCTTCGCCAAGCAGCGCGGATTGAGTGAATACGCGATGCTCGCCCGCGTCGTGGATGCGGGCCTTGCCGCCCTCGTTCACGGAGCAGGTAGCCAGATCGACGCCCGCGAGATCGTCGCCGAACTGGCATCGGTCAGCACCCGCATTGTCGAAGTCGAGCGGATGCTGGACCGGGCCTTGTTCACCGCCTGCGCCGCCTATTGCTATGCCCGCAGTGCGGCGATGGGCGCGCGCAAGACGGATGAGATTATCACCGCCGAGATCAACGCGGCCTATGATCGCCAGCGGCGGCTCTCGCAGGAGAAGCGGCCATGATGCAGCACCATGATCGCCGCATCCATGCTGATGCCTTGCGCCGCCAGCATCGCGGCAACCAGTGGTCCCGCTTCAAGCGGCAGGCCGGAGCGATGCTGGCGACTGTCGCCCTGCCGAGCGCGCCGTTGCCTTCCTGCACCAACTGGCGAACCCCGAAGCGATCAGAGAGGCGGCATAATCCACCGATGATCGAGGCCGCCCCTAACAGGGCGGCCACTTCGTTTGACTCACCCACCCGATCCCATAAGCGGGCCGCTCCCTTCGGTCGCGGCCAGCAATACAGATCGAGGTCAGATCATTTGATCGAGCGCCGCCATCGTTTCCGCCAGCACGCGCCGGAGTGATAGCAGGCTTGCGCCCAGCGACATTTCCGGCCTTTCCGCCATCAGCATCATCGCTTTCAGCACCGCATTGGACTCCCGCGCCAGCAAAATCAGATGCACGCCGCTAGGAGCATTGGTGCCGTTCAGCCAGTTTTTCGCGGTGCGATCACTTACGCCCGTCCACTTCATAATCATCTTCGGGCCGTTGCGCGCCGATCCAAACTCGACCTTCAGGGCCGAGGCGATCACCTGCGCGAACTCGGTATCCGTCAGCGTGTCGCGGCCGACCGGAAAAGAACTTCCCTTCTTTGGAAACATGTTGCCGTCCCTTTGCTGTTAGGGAGGCGAGAGCACGCAAAGAGGTAGCATCCGGGCAACATCAAGGCGCGACCACGATGGTCATTGAGTGGAAAACAACCGATGATAGCCGATCAGACGGCCCGCCGCCAAAGCGGGCCGCTGAATATGTCCGCATGTCCACCGATCATCAGCAATACTCGACTGACAATCAGGCGGCAGCAATTCGCGCCTATGCCGAGCGGCGTGGATTCGAGATTGTCCGCACCTACGCCGACGAAGGCAAAAGCGGCCTTCAGATTGGCGGACGCGATTCCCTGCAACAGCTTCTCGCCGACATCGACGGCGATAAGGTCGATTTCGAGGCCATCCTTGTTTACGATGTGAGCCGCTGGGGCCGTTTCCAAGACCCGGACGAAGCCGCCTATTATGAATTACGCTGCAAACGCGCCGGGATCACCGTTCATTACATTGCCGAGCAATTCGAAAATGACGGCACCATCGGTTCGTCGATCATCAAAACCGTCAAGCGGGCGATGGCCGGGGAATACAGCCGCGAATTGTCGGTCAAGGTGTTCGCGGGCCAATGCCGCCTTATCGGCCTTGGCTATCGGCAAGGTGGCACACCGGGCTTCGGGCTGCGGCGGATGACGCTCGCCGAAAGCTGCTTCAAGATCGACTGGTGCCGCTCAACACCTTTCGCGAAATGAAGAAGCTGCGCCCGATGCGGCAGATCGAGGTTGCCGAAACCATGATCGCGATGAACAGGTTTTCATGGACCTATGCCAAGTCGCTCGTCGCCGCCACGCCGCAGCACCTGTTGACCAGCGAAAAGCGCAAGGCCGTGCGAGGTCTTAGCGACGAGCAGATCGAACACATGGAGCGCGAGGCGACCAACATTGATCGCGAGTTCCGCATGATCGAGCAGAGCTACGGCATGGACCATCTCGATTTGGTGCTGGCGACCGGCTATCTGGCCCGCTTGATCGAGAACGTGCGCGTGGTCCACCATCTTGCCCGCCACCATGCCGAGTTGCTGGCCGAGTTCCAGCGGATCGTGCAACTTCGCGACGCAGCATAGCGGTTTACACTGCGAACAGAATCCGCAGCATATGCGTCTTTTCCCAAAGTTGAGGGCCGTGCTTTATGCAGCGAGCGGCGATACCAACGCCCGTTTCGCCCCACCCGCGCGAGGCGCGACGGAAATCTTGACGCGGACATCGCGGTTGAGCCGGTCGAGAATCCGCATCAGCCGGTCGATGGTGAAGCGGTCGAGCTTAACCTGGCGGATACGGGAGAAATCCGCAGCCGCAATCCCGGTGCGCGCTTCGGCGTCGCGCACCGTCAGCCCCTCGCTATCGAGCGTCTTGATGATTTCGGCGGCGAGGATGGCGCGAAACTGGCGAAGGCTCGCGTCGGGCGCGTCGAAGTCGGCAAAGACATTGCCGGAACCGCGAACCAGCTCGAAATCGTCGTTTTCGTTAGCCATCGAGCATCTCCTTCAACCGCTTGATCCGTTCGCGCACGAGGTCGATTTCGTGGCGCGGCGTCGATATTCCCTTGGTCGATTTCTTCTGGAAGGCATGAACCACCCAGATGTCATCGCCCAGTTGCAGCGCGTAAACGACGCGATAGGCGTCGCCGCGCTCCTTGATCGCCAGTTCCCAGACACCAGAACCAAGCCCGGCGAGCGGCTTAGCAATGTCCGGCGTCCCGCCATCGGCCACCACGGTCAGGGCATCGAACGCCCGATCCATCGCGCCCGCCGGGAACGCCTCAAAATCCTTCCGCGCCGCCTTGATCCAAGAAACGGTGCGGAATGTGTTACGCGATTTCGTCATATGTAGTCATATCTGCCAACAAGGTCAATACGGGGCCGCGTCAGGCCGCCGCTGCGAGCGGGGCCTTGCGGTCCAGCACTTCGACGGCTTTCAACTTATGCTCGGGCGCGAGATGGGCATAGCGCAGCGTCATCGCATAGTCGCTATGGCCGAGCAGTTCGCGCACGGTGTTCAAATCGACCCCGCCCATCACCAGCCGCGACGCAAAATGGTGGCGCATGTCGTGCCAGCGGAAGCCGGTGATACCCGCATCCTTGAGCAGCCGCCGCCACGAGAAATTGACGCGATCAAACCGCTGCCCCGCATCGTTAACGAACACCAGCCCTCCGGTTGTTTCCGCCTGCGCCCGCCAGCCCAGCAGAACCGCCGTGGCTTCCCGGTTGAGCGGGATATGGCGCGTTCGCCGCGATTTCGCGGTGGCACCCGTCACCGTAAGGATTCGCCGGTCGAGATTGACATTCTCCCATGTGAGATCGAACAATTCGCCGCGACGGCAGCCAGTGTTGATCGAGAGCAGCACCAGCGGCTTCACATGGTCGGTAAAGGCCAATTGCCGCAAGCTGGATAGCAGCACATAACCGCGTTCGCTCCGCCAGCGGTTAGCCGAATCGCGTTCGGCGCGGCGGCGTTCCTCGCGGTCATCGAGCGCCGCGCGCAAACGGGCTTCCTCATCGTCGCTCAGGAACCGCACCTTGAGGCAATCGTCGGTGCGCGACTTCTTGACCTTGGCGAGCGGATTGGTCCCGATCAATTCCCAATCGACGGCACGGTTGAACGCCGCCTTGATCGAGGAAATATCGCGATTGATGGTTTCAAGGCTCAGGCCGCGCTCAATCTCTCCCGCGCGCCAGCGTTCGACATCCAACCCGGTGACGGCATCGAGCCGCTTGTCGAGCAGATGCTTGAACGCCGTCGCCAGCCGGTTGAGATTCTGCTTGTGCGCCCTTTGGTTGGCCTTCGCCCAAGTCGCATAGTCGCCATCGAGAAAGGCCCGGAAGGTCGGCACCTCCCGCTTGGGCTTGCGCTCTTCGATGGGATCGAGGCCGCGATAGACTTCTGACAGGATCGCGCGGGCGGCCTCGCGGGCTTCGGCCAGACCGAGCGCATCAGCCCTGCCCAGCCATATCCGCTTGCCGCGTGCATATTCGCAATAAAACGACTTCACCCCGCTTGGCGTCACCCGCAGCACCAGCCCCTTGAGGCGTATATCCCGATGCTCCTCGGTCTTAGCCGGATTGGGCAGTTTTTCGATAGCCGCTTGTGTCAAAACAGTTCGCATGGCGCGTCTCGCATTTCGTTCTGGTGGTGCGCTGGTGGTGCAACTTGCCGCATCACGATGGAACATAATGCGACCAGACGGAACAACTTATACGCCAGAAAACTACCTTAAATCAGTCACTAATTCAAGATTTCCCGTTGCGAGGGGGAGCGTTCAACACCCCCAAAATAGCGGCTGGGGGTGTGGGGGTCGGAGGTTCGAATCCTCTCGTCCCGACCAATGTATTTTCAAGTAAAACAAGCACTTAAGCGGGTGGCGAGAGCCACCCCTTTGCTTTGCTTATGCCGCCGATAAGCAGACCGTAAGCTACAGCGGTGACTCGCCGCACTCATAGCAGCACCCCACGCCCGGAGGTGCGAAGCGGTAATCAGCAAGGTTGGCGAGCCATCATGTTCGAACTACGATGCGGAATGCGCAGCCGAATAGCACCACTCCTCGCGTCCCTTCTCATCGGATGCGCCACGACGCGCGATCAGGACGGTAGCCGCGATCTAGAATATGGCTGTGGCGATTTGGTGGTAATCGGGCGAGTGGTTACGTCCAGCATTGCTGAACACCCGAATGCAGATCCCAACGATCTTCTTTCTGGTTGGCTAAGTGAATACGGCCTTAAGGTTCATATTAAACGCGTCATCCGAGGCTCGGAGCAAAGAGCCACCGTTCCCGCCACGAGTATCGCTCATTCGCAGATAAGGAATGATCGGGATTTTCTTGTGGTCCTCAGTCCGGCTCAAGGCAGTGGATATACCTTAAGAACCGCAGCGTTGACGAGCTACCGCCCCAAGCTGAGCGAACCCTGCCTCCGGGACTGACCTTTGCTGACGGTCGCGCTCTCGCCATGCTACCAGCCACGCGGGTTCACCGCCAGCGAGCATGTGCCTGCCCGCATGTCCCGTCCGTTTCCCAGCGGCGCAGGCAAGCGACAATCTCAATCATGTCGGCAGCTTCCAGCGCTCCGCTATTGATCTGCCCCCCGCTGAGTGGCCCAGAGACTATGATAGTCTGGAGCACGAAGGGGACATTGAATGCCGAGCAAGAAGGACAAGCCGGAAGAGATTATCGGCAAGCTGCGTGAAGTTGAGATCGTGCTGGCGCAGGGAGCCTCGACAGCAGAGGCATGTCGGCGGATCGGTCAGAGAGCAGACCTATTATCGCTGGCGCAAGGAATATGGCGGCCTGAAGACGGATCAGGCGCGGCGGATGAAGGATCTGGAGAAGGAGAACCAGCGGCTGCGCCGGGCGATCTCGGACCTGACGCTGGACAAGCTGATCCTGCAGGAGGCGGCACGGGGAAACTTCTGAGCCCCGCGCGGCGGCGGCGCTGCATTGATCAATTACGAAGAGATTTGCCAGTCCGGGTGTCCGAGCGACGGATATACGATCCGATAATGGCAGCGAATTTATCGCCACTGCTGTCCAGAAATGGCTGGGGCAGATCGGCGTGAAGACGCTCTATATCACGCCGGGATCACCATGGGAGAATGGCTATAACGAAAGCTTCAACGGGTCGCTTCGCGACGAACTGCTCAACGGCGAGATCTTCTACAGCCTCGCCGAGGCCAGGGTGCTGATCGAGGCATGGCGGCGGCATTACAACACCGTCCGACCGCACAGCAGCCTTGGATACCGGCCACCGGCCCCGGAAACAGCGACATCGCCATATCCGGCCTCCGGTTCCGCTTCGCTCCACCTCCGCCCGGATATGGCGGTGATGGGTTTAATACACTAGAGCATAATCCGATCTGACAGAGTCATTTGGGGATTCCCTTTCAGTTAGAAGTCTGATTCATTGTGTCGGCCGAGCGGAGGTCGGCGTGGCATGACGAAATCCATATCTGACGATCTTCGATCT
>JBFWMJ010000040.1:0-21792 GCA_050251675.1 Sphingobium sp. | reverse complement strand
TCCACGCTGTAGATCCCCACACCTCCCTGACTTGGCAGAAAGGCTTCAAGGTGGACGACTTTTACGCCGCCCGCAGCAGGACTATCCCGCCGCTAGCGTGGCCGAATATTGCTCCGCCGTTCTCAGCGTTCATCGGAAACCAATTCTTTGTGGAGTTGGGAAAGGATATGCATATTATCTACTAATATGATTGAGAAATGTCATCCAAACTATCATTGGCGGGTTCCAAATTTTTCTTGGCGTGGGGTGAAGGCGGATGCAGCAAGCGGCCCGACAGGTGGGGGACGGATCGAACTCGCCGACGGCCGGCCTGCCGGTCGCGGTGGTTGGCGCGGGCTTCAGCGGCACGTTGCTTGCGATCAACCTGCGCCGCCTTGGCGTGGACGTGGTGCTGGTTGAACGGGAAGCGTCCAATTTCGCCAAAGGTCTGGCGTTCGGCACCATATGGCCCGATCATCTGCTCAATGTGCGCGCTTCCAATATGAGCGCCTTTCCCGATGATCCCGGGCATTTCCTGCGCTGGCTGGGCTTTTCGGGCGAGGACCAGGCTGCCCGTTTCGTGCCCAGGCTGCGTTACGGGCATTATTTGAGCGAGTTGCTGTTCAATGAAGTGTCGGGCACCCAAGGGCGGATGACGCTGCGTGAAGGCGATGTCCGGGCGCTGCGGTGCGATTCGGATCGCGCTGTGTTGCGGTTGTCCGATGGCGACGAGATCGCGGCACGGGCGGTGGTTCTGGCGCTCGGCAACCTGCCGCCCGCGCCGCATCCCCTGCTGGCCCATCTGCCGGGGGACGGCTATTTCGCCGACCCATGGGACGAAGGCGCCATGCGGGATATCGCGCATATCGACCATATCCTGTTGCTGGGGACCGGGTTGACGGCTGTCGATGTCGTCCTGTCGCTGGAAAGCGCAGGCTGGCGCGGGCGAGTTACCGCCCTGTCGCGGCGAGGTCTGCGCCCGCGCGCCCATGCGGCGCATGGGCCGGTCGTCGATCCGGTGCCGCCGCCGCACCTCAGGGGATCATGGCTGGTCCGCTGCGTCCGGCGCCGCGCCGCAGAGATCGGCTGGCGCGGGGCGGTGGACGAATTGCGTCCCCATGTCCAGGACTTGTGGCGCCGCCATGATCCAGCGGCGCAAGGCCGGTTCCTGCGGCACTTGCGTCCCTATTGGGATGTCCATCGCCATCGTATCGCGCCTGAAGTCGCCGCTCGATTGGAGCGGCTGGAGCAGGAGGGGCGGTTGCGCTTTCTGGCCGGGCGGATCGTGAAAGCCGACCCTGTCGGGCGGTGCGTCCGGCTGGAGTGGCGGCCGCGCGGCGCCGATATGGCGCGGGTGATGCGGACCGGACGGATCGTCAGTTGCACCGGCCCCGAAGGCGACATTACACGGGTGGCCCATCCGCTTCTGAGGGGGCTGGTCGATGCCGGGCAGGCCCGGCCCGATGTCCACCGGCTGGGGCTGGATGTCGACCATCTTGGAAGGGTGCGCGATCTTGCCGGTCGGCCCCAGTCGCGCGTTTTCGCCGCCGGGCCGGTGACGAAAGGCGAAGCCTGGGAGATCATCGCCGTGCCCGATATCCGCCATCAACTATGGAACATGGCCCGCTATCTCTCACGGGCGCATTGGGTCGGGGGGGAAGGGCTGTAGAGTGGCGGGCGGTTCAGGCGGAAGCGTCGGCCAGTGCGGCGTTGACCCCGAACCGGCCCAGATTCAGGTCCTTTATCTTCCTGTTCACGCCAAGATAGCCTCCGTCCGTCCAGTAGACCGGGATAATGGGAAGTTCCGCCATCGCGATCTGCTGAAATTGACGATAATATTGTTTGCGCTTTGCCGGATCGAGTTCGGCCTGGGCTGCTTCCAGCAGGCGATCGACCATAGGGTTGGAATAGCCCGAGCCATTGGAAAAGGCGACGCCCTTGATGATGTTCTTCGACCAATAGAGGCGCTGGATGCCGATCGCCGGATCGGCGCCGGTTCCGCCGCCCGTCATCGAAAGATCGAAATCGCGGCGGCTGTATACCCGGTTGATATAT
Organism: Sphingobium sp.; assembly: GCA_050251675.1. Taxonomy (GTDB): domain Bacteria; phylum Pseudomonadota; class Alphaproteobacteria; order Sphingomonadales; family Sphingomonadaceae; genus Sphingobium. The sequence goes on along the minus strand of JBFWMJ010000040.1, from coordinate 19,758 downwards.
TCGCCCTGATCGGCGACGCGGGGCTGTAGCGCAATGCCCGCCTGCGCCATCATCGAACGGAGGGCGCCGCCGATGCGGATATGGCTGGCGCCGGTCGCGGAATCGAGGAATATCCGAAGCCGGACTCCGTCCGCCCCGGGTTTCAGCCCGGCTTCGTCGAGAAGCGATCTGGCCCTGGCGAGATCGAAGGGATAGTCCGGCAGGCCGCTTTCGTGGAATTCCCTGATCCCCGGCGGGATGATCCCGGTTGCGACGACGGCGTCTCCGACAATGTGTTTAGCCAGGAATTGGCGGTCTATCGCATGGGCCACGGCGTGGCGCACGCGGACATCCCGGAAATAGGGACGATCGAGGTTGAATTCGATATTGAAGTAGCTGAGCAGGGTCGGGGCGGCGTTCACCACGTCGATCCGGCCCGCCTGCCTGAGCCGCGCCACTTCGGCCGGCGGCACGATGCCCAGATCGATCGTCCCGGTTTCCAGCGCGGTCACGGTGGCGGTGGCATCTGGCAGGAAACGCGCGACGATCCGGTCCAGATGGGGCCTGGGCCTGTCCCAGTAATCCAGGTTGCGCTCCAGCGTGATCTGTTCGCCGCGGTCCCAGCGGACGAAGCGGAACGGTCCGGTGCCGACCGGCTTCAGATTATAGGGGTTGCTGCGGATATCCGTGCCTTCGAACAGATGGGCCGGCAACACCGGATATTCGGACACCTGCAACGTCTTCAGGATATATGGCGCGGGTCGGGAAAGACGTAGCACCGCCGTCAGCGGGGCGCTGGCCTCGACCGCCTCGGCATGGGCGAAAACGGTGCGTCCGCGCGAATGATATTTTTTCCAGGCGTTCATGATGGAGAACGCAACGTCCTTCGCCGTGAACGGCGCCCCGTCATGCCAGCGCACATCGGGGCGCAAGGCGAAGCGATACGTCAAACCGTCTGGACTGACGTCCCAGTCGGTCGCCAGCCCGGGCAGGGGATTGCCGTCGATGTCATAATCCAGCAGGCCCTCATAGACCTTGGTGCAAATGAAATTCCCCGGCGCCGCGGAAGTTATCGCCATGTTGAGCGCGGTGGGTTCCATCGGCTGCGCGAAAGTCAGCACTTTGCCGGTCGTGCCGTCCCGCCGGGAACAGCCTGTCATTCCGGCCAACGCAAATCCCGCCAGTGCGCCAAGGCTCACATCGCGCCTGGAGAGGGTCATGGCATCAGGCGGCCACGCCGGCCGGTTCATACGCCCCTGCGCTGGTGCCCTGAAGCCGCCGGCGGGCCTGTCCGTAATCGTCCGCGGCATAGTGCAGACTGGTCCGATTATCCCACACCGCCAGCGCGCCAACCTGCCACTGGATTCGGATGGTATGTTCCGGGACGGTTATGTGGTTGAAGAATATGTTCAGCAGGTCGGCGCTTTCATGCGGTTTGAGCCCGACGATCTCCTTGGTGAAACGCGGGTTGACATATAATGCGCGCCGGCCCGTATCCGGGTGGACCCGGACCACCGGATGTTCCGCCCATTGGAACTTCGAGCGCGGCGTGTGGAAATCGTCCAGCGTCACCGGAGTGATGGTGTGGATCGCCGTCAGTTGGTCGGCCAGTTCCCTGAGCGCCGGTGAAAGCCTGGCATAGGCGGCCTCCGTGGACGCCCAATGGGTATCCCCGCCATGAGGCGGCAGTTCGATCGCCTGAAGCAGGCGGATGGCCGTGGGCACTTCCGCGGCCGTCACGTCGGCGTGCCAGCGCGAAACGCGGCCGGCGATTTCCTCAGCACTGTCGATGATTCCCACACCCGGCAGCGGCGCGCCCTCGCGGTAGGAAGAATGGATGCTGGGCGTTCCCCAGATCGCGGTGGCGGCCAGTTGCTGCCCGGGCGAAAGATTCTGGTCGGGAAAATGCAGCACGCCGCGATGGTTGAGCAATTGGCGCAACTGTTCGCGGACCTTTTCTCCCTGCTCCTGCTTCAGATCCAGGCCGAGAATCTCGGTTCCGATGAAGGGGGAGAGGTGACGGATGGCAAAGCCATCGGTCTGAAAATCCTGTGTGTTCAGGGGTGTGTATTCCTGGGCGATACGGGTGGAAATGGTCATGAACCCAAACTCTGGAAGGGAAATATACCGACCCTCTAGTCACGCCCCCATTATGTCGGGAACCAAGCATATCTGCTAACCAATGCGGATATCGGCATAAGCCCTGAACTGCCGCTTATGACTGAAACATCCAGACTAAGGCAAAACGGTTGGTATGGATCGACTCTGCCTGATTCTAAGCATGCCGGTGTGGACAACCCACCCAACTGTTGCTGTCTAGTACAGGAGAGCTATTATGTCCGATCATCCCAGCGATGTCGTGGATCGTACCAAATTCGTCGTGGCTGAACCCGGCGAAGTGTTGCACACGCTTTGCCCCGGCCCGCAGGCGTCGTATTTCTCTGTGGCGCATGGCTGGACCCTGGAGGAGCTGACCCGGGCCGGCGCGAAAAAGCTCACCTATCTGCGCACCATTCCCGACCCGGAAGAACTCTGGCCGCATGTCGGCCATCGCTCCGAAAGCCTGATCCGCGAAGGTGGCAACTGGCCTCCGATCTGGACGCGCGCCGATATCGGGGACACCGTTCTGGTGGCGACGCTGGCGCCCAGCCCGGAAGCCGGACAGATACTGGTCCGCGTCGATTCGGGAATCTATAATGTGGCGCAACTGCGTGGCAGGAAGATCGGGGTGCCAAAGGGCCTCAACAACAAGAAGCTCGATTTCAACCGCGTGCCGCTGCATCGCGGTGTGCGCGATGCGCTGCTGGTCAACAATGTTGGCTATGATGAAGTCACTATCGTGGATCTTCTGCATGACGACTGGGCTGTCGAACTGCCATCCCAGACTCCGGCGGAGCGCGCCGGGCGGTTTGCCGCCATCAATGTCCACGAGGCGCATGACGTGCTGGCGCTGGCCGCCGGGGAAGTGGACGCCATCTTCACAAACCGGGCGAAGACCAAGCAGCTGGAAGCCACCGGCAAGTTCAAGGCGATCGAAGATCTGGGACGCCATCCCGACTGGACGCTGACCGGCGCCGGAACGCCGGTCATCACCGTCAGCGGCAAGCTTGCCCGCGAAAATCCGGAATATGTCGTCGCCTATCTGCGCGCCGCGATCCGGGGCGGGCGCTGGGTGAACGAACATCCGCGTGCCGCGGCCGAACTGTTCGCAAGCCGTTCCGGCCCGCATCTCGACATTGACACGCTGACCGCCGAACTCGCGTCGCAGGATTATATCCCGAAGCTGGATCCCCAGGCGCTGGGCGGGCTGGAAGTCCAGAAGAGGTTCCTGAAGGACTTCGGTTACATCAAGAATGATTTCGACATTGCCGACTGGGTGGATCCCAGCTTCCTTGAGCAGGCGCACGCCAGCCTTGAGGCAGAGGAATTGCCGACCGCCATCGCCGCCGAATGACGACGGTGAAAGGGCAGACGGAGGAGGGGCGGCGCCGCTCCTCCTCATCCCCTATCGAGCCAGATTCCAAGGATTCGTTATGAGCACCATTGCCCCGTCACCGGATGCCGTCGCCGCGGTCGCCCCCCGTCAGGCCGAAGCCTTCACCGAGCGTCGGCTCAGCCGCCTGATCGGCAGCGAGATATCCGGGATAGACCTGAAGCGGCACCTTTCGCCCGAAACGGTGACTGCGCTGAAGCATCGCCTGTTCGACCGGGGTGTGTTGCTTTTCCGCGACCAGCATCTGGATACCGACCAGCACATCGCCTTCACCGCGCGTTTCGGTGAAGTCAGGGGCTATGACGGCGGCGCGCCGCGCCCGATGATATGGGACAGCCGCAAGGGCATTCATGGCCGCGTCGCCCGATGGCACACCGATGGCACGCATGTCGAGGCGCCGGCGACGATCAACACGATCAATCCGATCGTCCTGCCGGAAGGCGGGGGTGGCGATACGATCTGGGCATCGACCACCGCCGCCTACGACCGGCTTTCGCCGCCATTACAGCGGCTGGCGGAAAAACTTGTCGCGATCCACGCGACGACACCGCTGGTCGCCCGTGACTGGCCGCGTGGTTTCGGCGGCAGGTTCGTCTGGTCGGAGCATCCCGTCGTGACGGTCCACCCGACCACGGGCGCCAGGGCCTTGTTCGTCAACCCGCGCTATACACCGGAAATAAAAGGCCTGCGGCCGAACGAGAGCGCGGATCTGCTGAAAATGCTGTTCAATCATATCACGCTTCCCGAACATCAGGTGCGCATCACCTGGGAACCCGGCTCGCTGGTGATGTGGGACAACCGCATCACCCAGCATTATGCGGTTGACGATTATGGCGACGATGTCCGCATCATCCACAATGTCGGCGCGCGGGGGGAAGCGCGCGTGGGTCTGAACGGGCTGCGGTCACGTCTAGGGGCAGAAATCGCGACGGAAGACCTGGTTTAGAGCACGCTGCGTTAAATCGGACGCAGGACGCGTGCTCTAATTCTTTGTGGTCGCATCGTTTTTTGGGCAAAACCGGTGCCCACTTTTGCGCACGATGCTCTAAAAGACATCTCCGTAATCCGTTAGCGTTCGCGGCTGAACTGGCTGGCCTGATGGGATGTCCGCACCGTATTCACGCCGCGCGTCGGGCCCGACCGTAGGGTCAGGGCGTGGCGACAAAAGATGCACGCATCATGGTCGCTGCCAGCGTTGCCGACTGGAACAATACCCCCTCGTCGCGAGCCCTTCCGCCTCCGGCACCCGGTTGTCCGCGAACGCCGTCAGTTCCGGCCCGGCGGCCCGGCTTCGCTTATGCGCTGACGACTATGCCGCCCGAGATGCCGGGACCACGCGGCGCAGCGCCCGGCCACGCATTCCCGATCTTCGATTCCGCGACGTGCCGCGGCTGCACCGGGATAGGAAAATCGAGACAGGAAATAGGCCCGCGCCGCTTCAAACCAGGCGCGTGATCCGGGTGCGCCGCATCCGCGTGCGAACAGGCACAATGCCGGGTGGACGGTAATCCGGCCAGCCCGGCCTGCGGTGTTTGCCATTGCAGCGCCGTCGGAAAGGCGCTTATACCGCGATCTAACGAATCGGCATATGAAGGGAAGAGGGTGCGGCTCGCCGGGTGGTCGCGATGCGCGGTCAGGCGCGCGGCACACAGGACCGTTTCGGAGTGCCCGAAAAGAGGAAGACATGCTGGTTGGCCGATCGCAATGCTGCCGGTGCGGGGTAACGAACAGAGCGAGATCCTTTTTTCAGGACGGAGCGGGGAGCGCGGTACGGCATGGGCGCTGAGGCCGCCTCGCCGGACAGGGCTCCCACCTCACCGAAGCGTCGCGAACGGCCGCCACGCGGCGCCCGCGTGGCGGAAATTGCGGCGGCCGGAGGCCACTTTTTACTGCCTGTGACTTAAAAACGAAACATCGAAGGAAAGGATGACATTATGTCGATCGACAATATCGGCAAGCTCACGCCGCTGGATGAATCGCTCAATCATCAGATCGCCGATACTTTCGCGACGGTGGTGGAATCGGACTATGGCTGGACCGAGAAGATCTGGGCGGCGCTGTGCCGCAAGGACGGGTCGCTGACCATATCCTTCGGCCTGGGCAAATATCACAACCGCAACGTCATGGACGGCTTTGGCGGTGTGTCGCGCGGGTCGGAGCAATGGACCGTCCGTGCCAGCCGGGAACTGGCGCACGACCTGCAGACGCCATCGGTCGGGCCGGTCCGATATGAGGTGATCGAGCCGCTGAAGAAGGTGCGGTTCGCGCTCGACAAGAACGACACGCAGCCGATCGCCTATGACATTGTTTTTGAAGGGGAGCTTTCGCCCTTCTTCGAAAAGCGCAACCGCCTGCGTATCGGCAACCGCATCGGCCAGGATGTGGTCCGCTATCAGCAGCAGGGCAAGCTGAGCGGCTGGATCGAGATCGACGGCCAGCGCATCGACATCAACGAGGACGAATGGTTCGGCGCGCGTGACCACAGCTGGGGGATGCGCGGCCATGGCGTGGGCACCCATCCCAGCGATCTGCAATCCAACGCGCGCGTAACCAAGAATGTGCAGCTGTTGTGGAGTCCGTCCCTGCTGACGCGGCCGGACGGGTCGAAATATCAGTGGATGCATTTCCTCTACAACAACGACAACTGGACCTATTTTTCCGCGCATATCAACGAACAGGGCGCCAATAGCGGCGAAGTGAAGCAGGAGGAGGTGCCCGCGATGGTGCCCGACATCCGTTTCGACACGAAGACGCGCCAGTTCCTCGGCGGAAGCTACACCTATGTCCGCAGCAACGGCGAACGGCGCAAGGTAGAGGTCACGCCGCTCGGCAATTCGGGTTTCTACCTGCGCACCGGCAACTATGGCGGATGGAACGGCGTCCGCCACGGGTCCTGGCAGGGTGAACTGCATGTCGACGGCGAATATATTCCCGACATCATCCAGGAACTGCCGCGCATCGGCCAGTTGCGCGACGTGCCGATCATGGTGCGGGATGGCGATGCCGTGGGATATGGCATCCAGGAATCGATCTATCAGGGCGTGTTCCCCGAACTGGATCTGACGGAGGAGTCGAGTTTCCCGAGCGATATATGACGAGGACGGGGCGGATCGGCGTTCACAAGCCGGTCCGCTCCCCCTACAGGACGTCAGGCCGGGCGGGGGGCGCTTCGGATCACGAAAGCCGTGATGAAACAGTGATAACGGGAGCGAATGCGTGCCTGGCAGTAATCTTGCCTATCTGACCGATGCAGCCTTTACCTTTGAGAGCGCCGCCGCGCTCCCGTCTTTCAAGAGCAGGACGGGCGACGAGCATCTCGATAATGTCGAAATCGCATGGATGCTCGATCAGCAACGCATGGAATTCGCGCGGCATGTCGGCTGGTGGTCCTATCTTACCGGCGGGCTGCTGGGCATGCTGGTTTCGACGCAGATCGACTATCTCCACGAACTGTGGGCGGATCGGCCGATCCTGATCGGGGCGGCGATCGGCGATGTGGGGTCCAGTTCCTATTCCATCGTCCAGGCTGTCCGGCAGTCCGATCAGGTGGTCGCCGTGGCCAGAACCGTTCTGGTGCTGGTCGGCCCGAACGGCGCCCAGAAGATAGCTTCCGACATGCGGTCGCTGATGGAAGGAGCGAAACTGGGCGTGCCGGAACCATGCGCCTGAACATGTGGGCTGGGAACGCCGTGACGCGGTGACGCATAGCTCGTTCCCGGCCGCGCATGTCCGCCGGGCTGAGGGGCGGGGTTCGCCGAAAAGGACGGGCGCCCTTGCCCCCCGCTGCTGCGACAGCGAAAAACAATAAAACGGGTGCCCGGCCGCTGTGCGCGGCAGGGCGGTGCGATTGAAACAAGAGAGAGGAGCATGATGGCATGACGCAGGAGCGCGAAAATATCGGATCATTGATCATCGGCGCGAGCGGCGGTCTGGGGGAAGCGATCGCGCGTCGTCTGGCCGCGGACGGAAATCCGGTGCTGGTCAGCTATCGCACCAGACCCGCTGCTGCGGAGGCTGTCTGTGAAACGGTGCGGGCAGGCGGCGGCAGGGCAGAGCTTTGTCAGGTCGATCTGACCGACGCGGCCACTGTCGAGGCGGCGGCGCAAAAGGCGGATGAGCTGTTCGGCGGCCTGTCATCGGTCATTTTCGCGTCCGGGCCGGATGTCGAGCAGAACTATCTTTCCCGCCTTGAGCCGCAGGCGGTAAGCGATGCCCTGGACGCGGACGTCATCGGCTTCTTCAATCTGGTGAAGGCCGCCTTGCCGATATTCCGGCGGCAGCGCAGCGGCGCGTTCGTGGCGCTCAGTTCGATCGCGGTGCATCGCTATCTGGTGAAGGACATTCTGGGCGCGATTCCCAAGGCCGGTGTCGAGGCGCTGTGCCGTGGTATATCCGTGGAGGAAGGGCGCTACGGCATCCGCGCCAACAGCGTATCGGTTGGGATCATCGCTGCCGGCCTCGGCAAGAAGTTCATGGATGAACTCTACACGCCGGAGATATGGGACAGCCACAAGAAGGATGTGGCGCTTCGGCGGTTCGGAACTGCCGATGAGGTCGCGGAGGCGGTCGGCTTCCTGGCGTCGGAAAGGGCGCGCTACATCACTGGCCAGTGCCTGCGCGTAGACGGGGGCTACCGGCTCTAGACGCACGGTCCCGTGCGTGACGGGACGCTCGTGATCGCACGATGGTCATTGCGCCGGTTTTGCGATGCGGAACCGCGAAGGCGCAATGGCCCGTCGGGCCGGCCGCCACGAAAATGGCGCCGCCGCCTTTGGCGGCAAGGACCACCGCCATGCGGTGCTTCAGGCCGTCATTGTCCGGTATAGCCGAACGCCTTGCGCGCGAGCGCCACCACCGCGGGATCGGCATCGGGCATGTCCATCGGCACCATCGCCTCCAGCCGGTCGGCGACGGCAGTGAGCGCTGCGATCCGCCCGCTATTGCGATTATTATTGTCGATCACATGCCACGGGGCATGGGTCGTATCGCTTTTTTTGAACATGGTGGCGATCGCATCGAGATAGTCCGTGCGGCGGGCGCGATTGCGATAATCGTCGGTGCCGGTCTTCCAGCGTTTCCAGGGCGTATCCAGCCGCTCGGCGAGTTGCTTGTCCTGCGTTTCCTGTGTGATGTGGACGAACAGTTTGACCATGTTGGTGCCGGCGTCGATCTGCTGCTTCTCAAACGCATTGATCTCGTCATAGCCGCGTTTCCATTCGGCTTTGGAGCACAAGCCCTCGACCCGCTCCACCAGCACGCGACCGTACCAGCTGCGATCGAACACGGCGATATGCCGGCCCGCTGGCAGCCGCGTCCAGAATCTCCAGAGAAAATGGCGGTCGCGCTCCTCCTGCGTCGGTGCCGCGATCGGATGCACCTGATAATAGCGCGGGTCCCATTGCGCGGTCATCCGCTTGATGATGCCGCCCTTGCCCGCGGCGTCCCACCCTTCCAGCAGGATGATGCTGCGCCGGTTGTGAATGATGTGGGCGACCTGGATTTTAGCGAGGCGCAGCTGCAGGGCGGCGATATCCGCCGCATAATCGCCCTTGTATTTTTCGCCCTGTTCATAGTCGGCAAGATCGATGGTCATGCGCTGTGCCTTTGTCCTGTGGCCGACAGGCAACCCTGAACGGACGAAAAAGTCAAATCGACCCGTGACCCGGACAAGGGCCGGACCCGGCAAGGCGGGGAGGACGGCGAGAGCCGCCATCTCCCGGCGTCTTTTTACCCATCCCGCGGGAGACCGCCAAAACGGCGGTTCGGCGCATGCGTTCAGCCCTTGGCGGGTGGCTCGGCCACGCGGATATGCAGTTCGCGCAATTGCTTGAGTTCGGCGGGGGCGGGCGCGCTCATCAACAGGTCCTCGGCACGCTGGTTCATTGGGAACAGCGTGATTTCACGCAGATACTGCGCGCCGCACAACAGCATCACGATGCGGTCGACACCGGCCGCCATGCCGCCATGGGGCGGGGCCCCATATTGGAAGGCGCGGTACAGTCCGCCGAAGCGGTCCTCGACATCCTGCCGGGACAGGCCGACCAGTTCGAACGCCTTGACCATCAGCTCGGGCGACTGGTTGCGGATGGAACCCGACGCGATCTCGTACCCGTTGCAGACCATGTCATATTGGAACGCATTGATCGTCAGCGGATCCTGCGTTTCCAGCGCTTCCAGTCCGCCCTGCGGCATGGAGAAGGGGTTGTGCGCGAAATCGATCGATTTGCTGTCCTCGTCATATTCGTAGAAGGGGAAATCGACGATCCAGCACAGTTCGAACCGATCCTTGTCGATGAGGTCGAGTGTTTCGCCGACCCGGATGCGGGCGAGACCGGCCAGTCTGGCCGCCTGCGATTCCTTGCCGGCGGCGAAGAACACGCCGTCATTGGGGCCCAGTCCCAGCGCCGCGATCAGTTTCGCCGTTGCTTCCTCCCCGTGATTCTTGGCGATGGGGCCGCCGGGTACGCCGTCCTTGATGTTGATATAGCCCAGGCCCGAGTAGCCCTCGCCCCGCGCCCAATTGTTCATCTCGTCGAAGAACTTGCGGCTCCCCGCGCCCGCGCCCGGCGCCGGGATCGCGCGGATCACGCTGCCGCTTTCCACCAGCGATGCAAAGATGCCAAAGCCGCTGCCATGGAAATGGTCGGTCACGTCCTGGATCAGGATGGGGTTGCGCAGGTCGGGCTTGTCCGACCCGTATTTCAGCATCGCTTCGGCATGGGGAATGCGCGGGAAGCTGCCGGCGGGGGTTACGGGACGGCCTTCGGCAAATGTCTCGAACAGCTGCGCGATCACCGGTTCCATCGTGTTCCACACATCTTCCTGGGTGACGAAGCTCATCTCCAGGTCGAGCTGGTAGAATTCGCCCGGCAGCCGGTCGGCGCGCGGGTCCTCGTCACGAAAGCAGGGCGCGATCTGGAAATAGCGGTCGAAGCCGGCGACCATCAGCAACTGCTTATACTGCTGCGGCGCCTGCGGCAGGGCATAGAATTTGCCGGCATGGATGCGGCTGGGCACCAGGAAGTCGCGCGCGCCTTCGGGCGAGGACGCGGTCAGGATCGGCGTCGAATATTCGGTGAAGCCCGCTGTCTCCATCCGGCGGCGCATGTCGGATATGATCCGCGTGCGCTTGACGATGTTGGCGTGCAGCGTTTCGCGCCGCAGGTCGAGGAAGCGGTAGCGCAGGCGGACATCCTCGGGATAATCCTGTTCCCCCGCGACCGGCAGCGGCAGTTCGGCGGCGGCCGACAGGACGACCGCTTCCTCTGCGCGGATCTCTATCCCGCCGGTCGCGATGTTCGGGTTCACCGCTTCGGCGGCGCGGGCGACGACCTTGCCGGTGACGGTCACGACGCTTTCGGCGCGCAGGCTTTCGATCACCTGGAATACCGGACCATCGACCTCGGTCACGATCTGCACCATGCCGTAATGGTCGCGCAGGTCGATGAAGACCAGATCCCCATGGTCGCGTTTGCGGTGCACCCATCCCGATACGCGGACCGTGGCGCCGACCTCCGCCGTGGTCAGGGCGCCGCAAACATGAGTGCGATAGGCGTGCATGGCGTCAGATTCTTTCATTATGACGATGGGGACGTGCGACGATAGGGAAATGACAAAAGCGTGCGAGCCGGTTATGGGCGTTTGCCGCCAGTGCGACCAGCCCGCCATGACGCGGGCCAGCCCATAATAAGATCGAAGACCATATGCAAATCCATCCGCTGATCACCGACACCGGGACGCTCGAACAATTCTGCGCCCGCATCGCCCAATCCCCCTATATTGCCGTCGATACCGAATTCATGCGGGAAAACAGTTACTGGCCGGACCTGTGCTTGGTGCAGGTGGCCGATTCGCGGGAAGCCGCGGCGATCGATCCCAAGGCGCCGGGCATCGACCTGACGCCGCTGCTCGACCTGCTGGTCGATAATGAGGATGTGCTCAAGGTATTCCATGCCGGCGGGCAGGACATAGAGATCGTGCACAACCTGACCGGCAAGACGCCCTTTCCCCTGTTCGACACGCAGATCGCGGCGATGGCGCTGGGCCTTGGCGAACAGATCGGCTACGGCAATCTGGTCGAGGCGTGGCTGGGCGTCCAGCTGGACAAGGGCGCGCGCTTCACCGACTGGGCGCGCCGGCCGCTCGACAAGCGGCAGATCGACTATGCGATCGGCGACGTAACCTATCTGATCCAGATTTTCCCCAGGATGCTGGAGGAATTGCGCAAGACCGGACGGGGCGACTGGCTGGACCAGGAAATGGAGCGGCTTGGCGACCCGGAAAACTATGTGAACCGCCCGGAAGATGCCTGGCAGCGGGTGCGTATCGCCAGCCGCAAGGCCGATGTGCTGGGCCGGTTGAAGGCGCTGGCCGCCTGGCGGGAAATCGAGGCGCAGGGCAAGAACCTGCCGCGCGGCCGCATCGTGAAGGATGAGACGCTGGCCGATATCGCCAGCCATCCGCCACGTACGCAGGACGATCTGGGCAAGGTGCGCGGCCTGTCCGCCACCTGGCGCAACAATGACATCGGCGCGCGCCTGATGGCCGCGCTGGCCGGGCACAGCCCGCTCCCGCGCGAGGAGATGCCCGAGCGTGATCCCAAGCGGCCGGGTCTGGGCAAGGACGGGGCGCTGGTCGCCGATCTGCTCAAACTGCTGCTAAAAATCCGGTCGCGCGACATTAACGTCGCGTCCCGGCTGCTGGCGCGGTCCGATGATATCGACGCGCTGGCGGCGGGCATGCGCGAAGGGCTGGCGATCCTGGAAGGCTGGCGGTACGAACAGTTCGGAAGGGACGCGGTCGATCTGGTCGAGGGACGCATGGCGTTCGCGGTCAAGGGCGGCCGGCTCAAGATGACCCGGACGGAATAGGAGGCGGACGATGCGTGCGACCATCATCATGACCGGGGCGGCCTTGCTGCTGACCGGCTGCGCCGCGACTGGAGCCGGCGAAACGGCCGGGCCGCCGGTCGCCGTCGACGGGCCGTGCCGCAATGACGGGCTGGACCGTTTCGTCGGCCAGGTCGCGAGTAGCGATGTCGGTGCGGCCCTGCTCGCCGCATCCGGCGCGCGGATGCTGCGCTGGGGCGCGCCGGGCAGCGCGATGACGATGGATTTCCGGCCAGACCGGCTGACCGTCGCCTATAACGCCGCCATGGTCATCCAGTCCGCCCGATGCGGTTGACGCGCCACCTTTTTCCTGCCCTCCTTCATCTTGCCATGGGCATGCCCTATGGCCCGATCACTCATCCCGTGGGAGCGACGTCTTGATCCTGAACCTTGCCGCCGCCGCTTCGGGCGCCATCCAGTTTGCCGATCTGGGGCTCAGCCCGATCGCGCTGGACCTGGGCTTCTTCACCGTCAAATGGTACAGTCTGGCCTATCTCGCCGGCATATTGATCGGCTATTGGTATCTGCTCAAACTGATCGCGCAACCCGGATCGCCGATGGCGCGGCGCCATGCCGACGACATGATCTTCTATGCCACGCTGGGCATCATCATCGGCGGCCGGCTGGCCTATGTGATCTTCTATCAACCCGAAATCCTCGCCCAACCGCTCGACATCTTCAAACTGTGGAACGGCGGAATGTCTTTCCACGGCGGAGCGGTCGGCGTGTCGCTGGGCATCCTCTACCTTGCCCGCAGGGAAGGATTGTCGTGGCTGCGCGTCCATGATTATATCGCCTGCTGTGTACCTTTTGGCCTGTTTTTCGGACGGCTCGCCAATTTCGTGAACGGGGAATTGTGGGGCAAGGAAACCGATGTGCCCTGGGGCATGGTCTTTCCCACCGGCGGCCCCTTTCCGCGCCACCCGAGCCAGCTTTACGAAGCCGTCCTGGAAGGCGCGCTGCTGTTCGCCATCCTGGCCTTCGCCTTCTGGCGTACCAGGGCGCGTTATCAGCCCGGCCTGCTGGTCGGTCTGTTCCTGTTCTTCTATGGTCTGTTCCGGTTCAGCGTCGAATTCTTCCGGGAGGCGGACGCCCAGCTGATGGAATTCGCCGCCCGTACCGGATTGCACATGGGCCAGTGGCTGTGTCTGCCGATGATCCTGGGCGGTGCCTGGCTGATACTCACGGCCAAACGGCGGCGCGTGCGGGTCGACCCCGTCGCGGGCGGCGCGAGTGTCAGCTGACCCATTGTCCCTGACCCGGCGGCTCGCCCGGCAGATCGAGGCTGGCGGGCCGATTTCCATCGCGCATTACATGGCGGAGGCGAACCAGCATTATTACGCCACGCGCGATCCGTTCGGCGTGGACGGCGATTTCACCACCGCGCCGGAAATCAGCCAGATGTTCGGTGAACTGGTCGGCCTGTGCCTGGCGGACGTGTGGATGCGGTCGGGACGGCGGACGGCGCCCTTCTACGTCGAACTCGGTCCCGGCCGGGGTACATTGGCGGCCGATGCGCTGCGCGCCATGGAACGGGCGGCGCTCGCGCCCCGCGTGCATCTGGTCGAAACCAGCCCGATATTGCGCGAGCGCCAGTTGGCGGCGCTGCCGGATGCCGTCCATCATGCCGTTATCGACACGCTGCCGGCGGATGGGCCGATGCTGGTGGTCGCCAATGAATTTTTCGACGCGCTGCCTGTCCGGCAGATCATCCGTGTCGGTGACGAATGGCGGGAACGGGTGGTGATCCGGCGGGAAAGCGAGGGGCGTTTTCTGGCCGTGCCCGGATATCGACGGATCGAAGCGGGCGTGCCGGCCATGGCGGCCGATGCGCCTGACGGCACGATCCTGGAATCGCCGATTGTCGGCGCGGACATCGCCTTTGCTCTTGCCAGCCGCATCGCGCGGCAGGGCGGGGTCGCGATCCTGATCGACTATGGCTATGAGGGGCCGGCGCTCGGCGACACGCTGCAGGCGGTTCGCGATCACCAGTTCGCCGACCCCTTTCGCGATCCGGGGGAGGCGGACCTGACCACCCATGTCGATTTCACCGTGCTGGGCAATATCGCGCGGCAGGCCGGACTGCGGGTGGCCGGGCCGATCGCCCAGGGGTCGTTCCTGCGTCAATTGGGTATCGATGCCCGCGCGGCGCAACTGGCCGCGGCGACGCCCGGCCGGGAGGGCGAAGTGGAGGCCGCCCGCAACCGGCTGGCCGATGCCGGTGCGATGGGCACCTTGTTCAAGGCGATGGCCTGGGTTCATCCCGCCTGGGCGGAACCGGCGGGTTTCGAACGCATCGGCTGACCCGCCAGCCGGCAATCGGTCCGGTCAGTCGCCGGGCAGCGACCGGCCAAGCTTGCGAATGAAGCCGATCAGGCCGGTCTGGCGGCTGCGCTTCATCCGTTCGGCCTTCAGGATCGTCAGCACCCGGTTGAAACAATCCTCCGCATCGACATTGCACAGCACATAATCATAGCCGTCCCAATGCGCGATCTCCCCCTCCGCGCGGGCCATGCGCGCGTCGATCACCTCGTCGCTGTCGGTGGCGCGGGCGCGCAGCCGTCGTTCCAGTTCGGCCATCGACGGCGGCAGGATGAACACCCGCACCACATCGCCGCCGGCAATCTGGTGCAATTGCTGTGCGCCCTGCCAGTCGATGTCGAACAGCACGTCGCGCCCGCTCTTGAGCATCGCTTCCACGGGCGCGCGGGGCGTGCCGTAACGCTGCCCGAAAACATGGGCCCATTCCAGGAACTGCTGGTCGGAAACCATCTGCCGGAACCCGGCGAGATCGACGAAATGATAATCCTTGCCGTCCACTTCGCCCGGACGCATCGGCCGGGTGGTCGCCGATACCGACATGGAAAGGTCAGGGTCCGCCTGCAACAGCTTGCGCGCGATGGTGGATTTTCCTGCGCCTGACGGAGAGGAAAGGACGAACAGCACGCCGCGACGCTTGAAGTCGGGCGCGTCGATGGAGGTGGTGTCGGCCATGACCGCTAGTGACGCCGCGCGTGCCATTTTGCAAGGGGGCGAAACCACCATCATCGGGAATCGCGCCGGGCACCCGCCCTGATGAAAGGGCTAGAAGGGCGGGGCAGGGCGGGCAGGCCGACGTCAGCCCTTTTGCCGTGCCTCGCGCGCGTCGGCGAGCTGGATGGGCTCCGCGCTGCGATCAGGCAGCAGCTTGCGTTCACGCTTGCGGTCGGCTTCCCGCTTCGCTTCGTACAGCTTGCCGGCCATATAGGCGCCCGTTACCATCAGCGCCCCGACCGGATAGCGCAGGATGAGCCGTTTGGCGCCCATGCCCGCGAGCAGGCCGAACACGCCCTTCTTGCCGGTATCCGCCGCGACCCGCGTGGCGACCACGGTCGCGCCGACCTGAGCCGCCTTGCGCAACACCCCCGCCTTGCGGGGCGGGCGGGCTGCGACTGGCGGCTTTTTGGGGGTGGACTTTTTCGGCATGACGGCATCCTCCTGTCGGTGGATCAATGTATCGGACGCCCGCCGGTTCCGCCATGCCGATATGGGTCAGACCATATTTTCCGGGCGCACCAGCCGTTCGAACGTCGCTTCGTCCACCAGCCCAAGCGCCAGACCCGCCTCTTTCAGCGTAAGCCCCTCAACATGGGCATGTTTGGCGATCTTCGCGGCATTGTCATAGCCGATCTCCGGCGCGAGCGCGGTCACCAGCATCAGCGACCGATCGACCAGCTCGGTGATCCGCGTCTCGTTCGCTTCCAGCCCGTCGATGCAGCGTTCGGCGAAACTGTGCATGCCCACGGCGAGCAGATGGATCGACCGCAGCACCGCCGCGCCGATCAGCGGCTTGAACACATTGAGTTCCAGATGCCCCTGCAATCCGCCGACCGTCACCGCCTGATGGTTGCCGATCACCTGCGCCGCGACCATGGTCAGCATCTCGCACTGGGTGGGATTGACCTTCCCCGGCATGATCGAACTACCCGGCTCATTGGCCGGCAGGTCCAGTTCCCCCAGACCCGAGCGGGGACCCGAGCCGAGCAGGCGGATGTCGTTGGCGATCTTGGTCAGCGCGGTCGCCAGCGTCGCCAGCGTCGAGGACAGGTGGACCAGCGGATCGTTGGACGCCAGCGCCTCGAACTTGTTGTCGGCGGTGCGGAACGGCAGGCCGGTGATCGCCGCGATTTCCCGCGCCACCGCCACGTCGAAGCCGTCGGGCGCGTTCAGCCCGGTGCCGACCGCGGTGCCGCCCTGCGCCAGCGCCATCATGCCGTCCATGGTCGCCGGCTCGATCCGGGCGCGGGCGCGGTGCAGCTGATGGACATAGCCGGAAAATTCCTGCCCCAGCGTCAGCGGCGTCGCGTCCTGCAAATGGGTGCGGCCGATCTTGACGATCCCGTTCCACGCCTTTGCCTTGGCCGCCAGCGCGTCGTGCAGCCGGTCGAGCGCCGGCAGCAGCGCGCCGGTCACGGCGCGCGCCGCCGCGATATGCAGTGCCGTCGGGAAGCTGTCGTTGGACGACTGGCTCATATTGACATGGTCATTGGGATGGACCGGGTTCTTGCCGCCGCGCTTGCCGGTCAGCGTCTCGTTGGCGATACCCGCGATCACTTCGTTGACGTTCATGTTCGACTGGGTGCCGCTGCCGGTTTGCCAGATGACCAGCGGGAACTGGTCATCATGCCGGCCCGCCACCACCTCGGCGGCAGCCGATTCGATGGCGTCGGCCAGAGTGTCGGCCAGGCCGTGCATCCGGTTCACGCGCGCCGCCGCGCGCTTCACGATGGCGAGTGCATGAACGATGCCGATCGGCATTCGCTCCGTTTCACCGAACGGGAAATTCTCGATGCTGCGCTGCGTCTGCGCGCCCCAATAGGCCGAGGCGGGGACATTTATGGCGCCGATGCTGTCGGTTTCGCTGCGTGTGGTCATAGGGGCTTCCATTTTTGAGAATCGATCGCAAGTACGAAACCGATTTACGCAGGAAAGCCAAGCCTGTTTTTTGTTGCAATTGCGTTGAATGACGCCGTCTTATGAACGGCGCCTATTTTTTCTTGCCGAAATCCACCGTCACGACGTTGGAACCATCGTCCACCGCGGGCGCGTCATTTTCCGCCTGATCATGCGGTTCGGCGCCGTCCTCGTCACCCTGGACCTGGAACTGCAGCGCGAAATTGACCGCCGGATCGACAAAGGCGGTGATGGCGCTGAACGGGATGACCAGATGGGCGCCGACCTGATTGAAGGTCAGCCCGACCTCGAACCGGTCGTCGCTGACCTTGAGGTCCCAGAATTTATTCTGGAGGACCACCGTCATCTCGTCGGGAAAGCGTTCGACCAGATGGCGGGGGATGTCGACGCTGGCCGCCTGCGTTTTGAAGGTGATGTAGAAATGATGGCTGCCCGGCAGGCCGCCGGACCGTTCCACTTCGCCCAGAACGCGCCCGACGACGGCGCGCAACGCCTCCTGCACGATTTCGTCATAGGGAATCAGGCTGTCGGGCAGGTCATCACTCATAGAGCCTTTTCCTAACGACGCATTGCGGCCGGTCAAGCGGCCATCGCCGCCAAGCATTGCGCGGACCGATTTCGCCGCTATAGGGCCATGCTATGCGTACGGCCGAAATTCACCGCAAGACGGCGGAAACCGCCATCGACGTCAGCATCAACCTGGATGGGACCGGCCTCTATTCGGTGTCCACCGGGATCGGCTTTCTCGATCATATGATCGAGCAGCTTTCGCGCCATTCGCTGATCGACATGGATGTAAAGACGGTCGGCGACCTGCATGTCGACCAGCATCACACGACCGAGGATACCGGCATCGCGATCGGTGAAGCGCTTGCCCGCGCGCTGGGCGACAAGCGGGGTATCGCCCGGTACGGCACCGCCTATGCGCCGATGGACGAGGCGCTGACACGCGTGGCGCTCGATATTTCGGGCCGGCCCTGGCTGGTGTTCAAGGCGCCGTTCACCGTTCAGCGGCTTGGCGAATGGGACACCGAAATGATCGAACATTGGTTCCAGAGCTTTTCGCAGGCGGCCGGCATCACCCTGCATGTCGAAAACCTGTACGGCGCCAACAACCATCATATCGTCGAAAGCTGTTTCAAGGGTCTCGCCCGCGCCCTGCGGCAGGCGGTGGAGATCGACCCGCGCAAGGCGGATGCGATCCCGTCGACCAAGGGGATGCTGTGAGCGCGGTCGCCCTTGTCGACTATGGTGCCGGCAATCTGCATTCCGTTCATAACGCCCTGCGCAAGGCGGGTGCCCGTTCCGTGGCCGTCACGGCCGATCCCGATGTCGTGGCGAAGGCCGATCGCATCGTCCTGCCCGGTGTCGGTGCCTTTCGCGCGTGCCGCGATGCGCTGATCGCCATTCCCGGCATGGTCGATGCGATGGAACAGGCGGTGCGGGGCCGGGGCGTCCCCTTTCTGGGCGTCTGCGTGGGCATGCAGTTGCTGGCCGACGCCGGGGAGGAGTTTGGCCGGCATGACGGGCTGGGCTGGATTCCCGGCACGGTCCGGCTGATCACGCCGGCGCATGCCGCCGTCAAAGTGCCACATATGGGCTGGAACGATGTCGCGCCGACCGGCCGGGGCGGCGCGGCCGCCGCGCTGCTGGAGCCGGGTGAGGCCTATTTCCTGCACAGCTATCATTTCGATGCGGCCGATGCTGCAGATGTGGCGGCGATGACCGACCATGGCGGGCCGCTGGTTGCCGCCGTGGCGCGCGACACCGTCATCGGTTGTCAGTTCCACCCGGAAAAGAGCCAGCGCTATGGCCTTTCCTTCCTGTCCCGCTTCCTGGAGTGGCGGCCATGACCCTCATCGTTTTTCCCGCCATCGACCTTAAGGGAGGGCAGGTCGTCCGCCTTGCCGAGGGCGATATGGACCGTGCCACTGTCTATGGCGACGATCCCGCGGCGCAGGCCACGGCGTTTGCGGCGGCGGGGGCACGGCACCTGCATGTCGTGGATCTCGACGGCAGCTTTGCGGGCCGCGCCGTCAATGCCGATGCGGTGGAAGCCATCATCAGGGCGTTCCCCGGCCATGTCCAGCTGGGCGGCGGCATTCGCAACCGTCAATCGGTGGAACGCTGGTTCGACCTGGGCGTCGCGCGCATCGTCATCGGCACCGCGGCGCTTAAGGACCCCGATTTCGTCAAGGCGGCGGCGCGCGACTTTCCCGGCGGCATCGTCGTCGCGGTCGACGCGCGCGACGGCTTCGTCGCCACCGACGGCTGGGCGGAGAAATCCGACATGCCCGTGGTCGACCTGGCCCGCCGGTTCGAGGATGCCGGTGTCGCCAGCCTGCTGTTCACCGATGTCGGCCGCGACGGGCTGCTCAAGGGCTGCAATATCGATGCTACGGTCGACCTTGCCCGTTCCACCCATATGCCGGTCATCGCCAGCGG
>JBFWMJ010000039.1:0-22173 GCA_050251675.1 Sphingobium sp. | reverse complement strand
CCATGCGTGGCCAGCAGATGATAGACCGACTGGCTAAGGTCGGCTTCGGCCAGCATCGGCGCTTCCGCCAGATTATACCAGGCGGTCTCGTTCGACATGGGCATGCCGTCAGCATAACGGATGCGATTGAGGCGAAGCAGCGCGGTGTTGGACCCTAAACCAAAGATCGTGGCGATTTGCCGATTTGTGCAGATGCGGCTTTCGACGATCCGCGAACTGGGTACACGCCCCAGTTCGGTCATCTCGTCGGTGAACCCACGCAGCCGGTTCAGCGGCGACGTAACACGCCGCGCGACGATGGAACCCCGGCGGCCATGCGATGTGATCAGCTTTTGCCGACGCAGATCATTATAGCTGTGCTGCACCGTGATACGGCTGACCCCCAGCATGGCGGCCAGCTTGCGTTCCGACGGCAATGTCGTGCCTTCAGGCAGCGAACCGTCCCGTATCAGCGCTTCGATACGGCGACCGATCTGGACATAGGCCGGCGTGTGGTCATCAAACCCGGCGGCAGCCAACGCACGCAAGACATTGACAACGCTTTTTTCCATTTGGAAGGGAGCTCTCGTAATGACCGACGACTGGCGCAGGTCCTCTGGGAATCGTCGCATCAGCGAACGCGCCTGACGCATAGGGGCTTATCGTGAACCACATATTTATCATAGGCAGTTTCGTCGCGGCCTGCACGGTCAGGGTTTCCCGGTTTCCCGCCCCCGGCGAATCGCTCGCGGCGGAATCGTTCCTCCTCGAACCCGGCGGGAAGGGGTTCAATATGATGGCGGGGGTGCAGCGCCTTGGCATCCCGGTGAAGGGGCTGCTGGCCGTTGGCGACGACCTGGTGGGCGCCCTGGCCCCCGATCTGATCGCCCGGGCGGGGCTGCCGCGCGATCTCATCCACCCCCTTTCCGGCGTGAGCGGCGGCGGCGTGGGCTTTACCGACAGTGCCGGAGAAAGCAGCCTGGCCGTATGCGCCGGCGCGAACGCGCTGCTCGCGCCGGCGCATATCGACCGCCTGCACGATCAGATATCCACCGCGGCGCTGGTCGCCGCGCAGTTCGAGGTCCCCGATGAACCGATCGCCCGCGCATTTGAGATCGCGCGCCGCGCGGGCATCCCCACGCTCCTCAACCCGTCCCCCTACCGTCCCATCGCGCCGGAGATCCTTGCCACGACCTCCATCCTCATCATGAATGAGACAGAGGCCATCGCCTTCGCCGCCGGTCAGGGCATCGACATCCGCTCGTCGGATATTGACGGCCTGTCACCAATCGCCGAACTGCTGCGCGCCTATGACATCGACTATACGATACTGACCCTCGGAAGACGGGGAGCTGTCGCCTTCCCAAAACAGGAGGCTGCGTTTTTCCAGCCGGCATTTCCCGCGCGCACCGTCGACATGATCGGGGCCGGTGACGCGTTCAATGCCGGACTGATGGCAGCATGGGCGGAAGGGCATGATATCAGACGGGCGGTACGGTTCGCGGCCGCTTGCGGCGCCGTGGCGACCGAGCGGCCCGGTGTCCTCGGCGCGCTTCCAGGCCGCGAGCAGGTGGAAATCCTGGCCGGTACGGACCAGAATATCGGCTGATATTTTGCCGTAAGGGGCGCGACACAGGCGCATCCGCACCCTGCTCATTCCTGAAGGCCCGCCGGCGGACCCCGCCAAAGCCGGAACAGGTGAAACCCGTGTAATCCTGCCTCGACTGCCAGGGCGTCATTCGACCTCGAAAACGAGATTGGCGCTGCCGGCATAATGGACGTAACCGTCGCGGGCTTCGTCCAGGCTATGACGCGCACGGATCAGCCAGCGACCCGGCCGGGTGAGCGCAATGCGCGCGACGCCGTCCGCGCCGCTTTCGGTCCGAACGGCAAAGCCGTGGCCCTCGGCACCCTTGCCGTCGAACGCCGCCTGAACGCGGCTGGCAACCGGCACGCCCTCGAACAGTATCTGCACCGCGAAAATGTTGCCCTGCTTCAGCAGCGCGGGATTGGCGAGCGGAACAATTTCAAGCCGCGTCCCGACAGGCTGCGACCATAAATTGCTCTTTTCCGTCAGGTCGACATAGACCTTCGAGAAGGTTTCGGACCGGGTCATCCGTGCTTCCGGCCTTTCATCCTCTTTTGAGGAGCGCGGTGTCTCAAGGCGGTCGCGACGCATCCTCCCGGCCATCAGGAAGGGCTTTCCTGACACCGAGACGGTAGCGCGAAGGGCCTTTGCAACCGGACTGAACGGAACGGCGACGCGCCCTTCCTCATCGACACGTTCAAGCGCCACCATGTCCTGCGGCGGCACGCGATCAGCCTGTATCCATGTTTCCGTCATTGTCAGGTCGACCGACGCCATGCCGCGCGATGGCGCATCGGCAGAAACCGGCAGGACCATGAACTCATGGCCGCGCGCAGCATGGGGAAGAACCAGAAGCGACAAGCCGGCAGCGAAAATAGCGGAACGCAAGAGCGAATCTCCAGTCAGAACAGGGAAAACAATGGCAAAAGGGCGATGACCGGGCAGGCCATAGCCATCGGCACGATGGCCCTGGGCCGATAGGTCAGCAGCAGGAGGAGCGGCATGGCGGCTGCGGTCAATATTCCGATCCACCAGGTCAGGCCGATCGACCATCCATAGGCCGCGACACAGGCCGCCGCCGAAAGGCAAAGAAGGGCTGCCCCGGCCAGCCGCATCGACCGTCGGAACCGCGCGCCGGGCCGGCCGTCCAATATCTGGCCATGGTGTCTGTCCATTGCCAGCGCGAACGCGACGAAGGCCAGAAACGACAGGGCAAGAGCCGTGATTCCCATTGCCCTACTCCGCCGGCACGGCTGTCAGCGCGGGCGCGACAGCCGCCCTTCGCCGTGCTGCGCTGCGCGGTCGGCCCTTGTGCGTCACAACCCGGATCGCCGTGTGCAGCAGCGCGATGCCGAACAGGAGGCAGACAAGATCGAAGCCGGCCACCAGCCAGTTTCCCGCCGGGATTGTCACGCCGAGATGGCTGCGGGCGGTCGCCGCGTTGAGCAGGGGAATGGCTGCGAACAGCACCCCGCCCAATGCCAGCTGTTCGATCCATGCCTTTTTGAGCGGCCGCACCAAAGGATGGAGGAAGGTCGCCAGCCACATCAGGAAGAAGCTGTAAATCTCCCATTGGGCCCTGCCGTCCATGCCGGCGGCCAGCAGCCGGTTGGCCCAGAAATATGCCCCGATGGCGACAATCAGGCCGGAAACCGCGCCCACGTTCAGATGATCGACAAGGCGATGCCCGAACGGAAGCCGGTCAGCCCTGCTTTTTTCGGCACGCTTCACCGACCACAGAACAAGGCCGGTGCCGACCATGATGGTTCCGCCGATACCGGCGAGGAAGAAGACCCAGCGCAGCCCCGGCGCGGCAAAGCGCGCGCGATGCAGGCTGCCGAGCGCGGTATCCACCACACCCACCACCGATTGGGGCCGCCCGCCCGGAAGCGCTATCGGTTCGCCGGTTCGCGCATTGAAGGCGAACTTGACCGACCCCAGACCGCCACTGCCGCTCTGCTGGACCAGACTGTCGTTGCGTGACGGCAGGATTTCTATGATCGAGCCGGCTTTGCCCGGGTCGCTGACCGTGATCCGGCTGGCCGGTTGCCCCCATGTTCGTTCCGCACGATCCAGCAACGGCCGGATGGGTGTCATGGCCCCGGCACCGTCCCTTGCGACCTCGTCGCGTACTTTATCGCGCGCGGCCTCCTCGGCCTGGCGCATCTGCATGAAAGCGGCGCGGGGATTGTCGCCGAACGCCTGCTGGCTTGCCCATGGCAGGAGCGTCGAAGTGAACAGGAGCAGGCCCGAATAGGTGATCATGATATGGAAGGGCAATGACAGGACGGCAACGGCATTGTGGGCGTCCAGCCAGCTCCGCTGGCCCTTCGCCGGGCGGAAGGTAAAGAAATCCTTGAATATCTTCTTGTGCGTGATGATCCCGCTGATGATCGCCACGAACATGGCCATGGTCGCGATGCCGACGATCCAGCGCGCCCAGGCGCGCGGCAGGGCATAAAGTTCGAAATGGAAACGATAGAGGAAATTGCCGCCCGCCGTCTCACGCGGCGTGAGCGTCTGCCCGGTCGTTGCATCGAGGATCAGGCTGTTCTGATCGCGGCCACGCCCGCCACCTCCGGCCCCGGCCCCACCTGCCCCGCCGCCAGAACGGCGGGAGGCGCCCGCGTTCGCGGCATCGCGCGCACGATCGGCCGGACGAACCTCGCCACGACGCCCCTGCGCTTCGCGTGCGGTATCCTTGCGCCGCTCCCCGCGAACAGCCGCCGCCTGCCTCGCTTCACCGACGTCGGCGGCTCTGCCCGTTTCGCCGTTCGGGCCGCGACGCGTCCGGCCGGAGTCCCGGCCTGCGCGCTGGCCGCCCGCCTCGCTCTCCTTGCGCCACGAAATCCTGATCGTATCG
The DNA here is from genome assembly GCA_050251675.1 of Sphingobium sp. GTDB lineage: Bacteria > Pseudomonadota > Alphaproteobacteria > Sphingomonadales > Sphingomonadaceae > Sphingobium. The sequence continues at coordinate 17,743 of JBFWMJ010000039.1, read as the reverse complement.
CTGCGATCGGCAGGAAGATTGACAGTCCAGTTCGCGGCATCCGGCGCAACGCTGGCGAGCTTTGCCAGGGCGATTTCCGCCGCACGCGGGGACGGAACCGAACCATGCAGTTCAGGCTGCATCCAAAGTGTGACTTCCTGCCGGAAATAGGCAATTGTTCCGGTAAGGAAAATCGCGAACAACAGCCAGCCTAGCAAAAGCCCCGACCAGCTATGAAGCCAGGACATCGACTGGCGCATACCTCCTTTCACGACGACAGGCCTTTCGCGAAGAGAAGGAGAAGGGCGAACGGCAGGCATGCCAGTCCGATCCCCGCCCACGCGCGGACAGCGCTAACCGTCGAGAAAGCCCAGATCGCAGCCGCCGTATACAGAAGGAAGCCAACCATCGTCGCCAGTTGCACGGCATCGCGCTTGTCGAGTGGGAGAGCGAGCGCCAGCGCAACCGAGGCCAGCGCCGCCAATCCGTAGCTGCCGAATATCGCGGCTATCGACCGGGACAGAACACCCAGTCGATAGCCGCGTTCGGATGTCGCCGCGCGCGCCATCAGAATGTCAGTTCCGCGGTCACCGTCGCCCGCCGCTTGTTGCCCCACACAATGGTGCCGGCATTATAAAAGCGGCGACGATCATAATATGTCGTGTCGAACAGATTGCTGACATTGGCGTTGATCCGCAATTCGCCCGCCCCGACCGGCGCCGTGTAGAACACGCCCAGATTCGCGATTTCATAGGCGGGGTTCCAGTCCGTCTGGCCGGCAGCGTCATACCCATTATGGACCCTGTCGTACATTTTGACGCCCAGGCCGGTGGCGATGGTGCTGCCATTGGTCCATTCATGCAGCTTGAAACGGTTCCACACCGTCAGGGCATGATGCGGGATATAGGGGAGCTGCTTGCCCAGGTTGGGAAGGTCGTTCGACCGCTTAACCTTGGCGTCGAGATAGGAATAGCCGATAGATGCGGACCACCAGGAGGTGATGTTGCCCGACAGTTCGATCTCGATGCCGTCGGAACGCTGCTTGCCGTCGAGCATATAATAGCAGAAGTTGTGATCGGCCGGATCGACGATTTCCGGTTCGCATGTGTCGGCGTTACCCGCCCGCGCGACATTGCCCTTGTCGATGCGGAAGAGCGATAGCTGGAGCAGGCCTTCCCCGCCGAACAGGTCGCGCTTGTAGCCGATCTCATATTGCTTGCCGGTTTCCGGCGTAAGGATGGCATCGCCCTGCTCGTCCCGCATGGTCAGGCTGGACTGCGGATTGAAGCTCTCTCCATAGCTCGCATAGATCGTCGAACTTTCGCCGATATCCTGCATGATCGCGATGCGCGGGCTCCACGCACTCTTCTTGTTGCGCGTGTCGGCGCCCCGGACCTGCGTGGTCCAGTTGTAGCTGCCCCGGCCCAGATTATCGAATTTCGACCAGCCCACCGCCAACAGCACGCGGGTCGTCTCATTGGGCAGCGTGATCAGGTTCTGGAAGTAGAGGTTGACGTCCCTGCGCAGCGCCCAGGGTGTCATGAAGCGGGCTTCCTTGCGCAGGTCCGCATGATCCCATGGCACATAAACGGGATTGAAGATGTTAATCGGTTCGGGCGCAAGCGAACGGGGCGCCTGGGAGCAACTGGCGGCATTGCCGGTCGACTGGCCATACAGGCATGAAATGTTCGTCGGGACACTGGCCGACCGCGTCCGGGTCTCGCCATAACCGGCGCCGACCAGCCATTCATGCTTGAAACCGCCGGTCATGAAATCGCCGGAAATGTCGATACCCGCGGACCAGTTGCGATACCGGCTATCGGGCGAGAGGCTGATATACCGGCCGACATTTCCGTCCGGATCGGCAGATGTCGGCGTGCCGCCACGCCCGCCCCCAATGGTGCGCGTATTCTGATACCATTGCGACGCCTGCTGATAATTGGCGTAGGCGGCGACCTTGAGATGATCGGTCGGCCGCCAGGTCGCATCCCAGATCAGGGTGTGTGACGTACGGCTCGCGCGATCGTTGGTGCTGCCCCAGAAAAATTCGCGTGGAATCGGGAAATACTTACCGGTCTTGCCATCGAGCTTGTTGTTCTCCTGTTCCGGCACCGATTCGAAATCATAATATTCGTAGGTGACGTTCGTGGAAAACCTGTCGGATGGTTTCCACGTCAGTGCCGCCAGAGCGCTTACCGGATTGCTGAAAATGCGATCCTGATCATCCTCGTAGCGCGTATAGTTCCCGACCGCGCGATACAATATTGTGCCATCGGCGGTAAGCGGGCCGGTCAGATCGATGGTGCCTCCATAGCTTCCCTCCGTGTCCGTCTTCGCCAGAATCTGATAGCGCGCCTCTTCCCTGGGGCGCTTATAGACATAGTTGATGATGCCGCCGGGTTGCGCCGCGCCATAATAGAGCGCCGCCGGCCCGCGGAGCAGTTCCACACGTTCCAGATTGTCCGCGTTGCGATTCTGGGACCCAAGGCTGTAACTGCGCTGTCCGTTGATCAGTTGCTGCCCTGAACTGGCGAGATCGAAACCGCGCACATTGATGGAGCGCGAGATGCCCTGGCCGATGTCGGCATTGGAACTCACGGTGCTGACACCAGCGAAATTCTCCAGCGTTTCAAAAATATTGACGTCGCCGCGCTCGCGGATCAGTTCCTCGGTCGCCTGGTTGATGGTGAAGGGCGTCTGGCGGATCGGCAGGTCCAGCTTGGTGCCCACCGACGATGGGGCAGGCGCATAGCTGTCTTCGGTGTCGATCGCGCTTGCGGTAACGCTTACGCCCCCCAGCCGGACGGCATTGCCCTGCGTTGTCCGCGACACCTCCTGCGCGGGCACCGGCACGATCGTCACCGTATCGGGCGAGGTGAAGCGATAGGTGAAACCGGTTCCCCGCAACAGGCGCGACAGACCGTCCCCTATTCCGCTCTGGCCATTGAGGCCGATGGTGCGTTTGTCCTGGAGCGGAGCCGGATCGAACACCATTTTGACGCCGGCGACTTCTCCAAAGGCGAGGAGCGCGGCATTGAGGTCGCCGGCAGGGATGTCGAACGTGGCCTGTCGGTCGGATGCGGCGCCCGCCTGCGCGTGCGCCAGAGCAGGCACCAGAGCGATGGCAGTCGTAGACAGCACAGCCGAAGCGGCAAGAAAGGAGGCGCCACAGCGCAATGCAGAACGAAACACGATATTCCCCCGTTTGATAATGCGAATGCGTCGCACAATCGTGCGTTATTCGATTAAACGTCGGGGCCGTCCGGTTCGGTAACACTCGGCGCAAATTTTTTAACCGGATCAGCTCAGCACGAAGCCGATCAGCGGAAGCTTTCTAAGGCGCAGGCCATGTTCGCGGGCGATAAGCGTCAGCGCGCCCTCCACGTCATCCGCGTCGAAAACGCCACTGATCCTCAGCTTTTCGCGCCGATCAGACCATAAATGGATGGGCCTGTCGCTGTAACGGCGCAGCCGTTCACCGGCGTCCCGCAGCGTGGCCCGATCGATCACCACCAAACCCTTGCGCCATGCGATGCCCAGTGCCGGCGCGATCGTTTCGTGCCTGATTTGGCCATTGCGGGAGTAGCGGACACCCTGCCCGGGCGAGAGGGTAACGATCGCGGGCGAGGAAGAGCACGCTTCGGCAGAAACGGCGATACGGTGCCTGACGGCGATCACCTCGACAGTCTTGTCGAGAGCATTCACATTGAAATTCGTGCCAAGCGCCCGTGTGACGCCATTTCTTGCCTCGACCACGAACGGGCGCGGTTCATTTGCATCGGTCGGCCTGGCGGCGACGTACACCTGACCACGCAACAGAACCACCCGCCGCTCTTTGACAGAATAACGAAATTCTACCGCGCTTTGGCTGTCCAGTTCGATCGTGCTGCCGTCGTCCAGCGCATGGACGATATGCTGGTTCGCCGATGTCTTCAGATCGGCCCGAATCAGAATGCCGATATCGTCATGCGCGCCGATGCCAATCCCCGCGACGAGTGTTGCCGCGACCGCCGCGACGATCATCCAGCGGGGGCGGCGGCGCGACATCCGGGCGCGCCCGCCGGCCCTATCGCCCCTGTCCTCACCGAAGACGGTGGGATGACCGCCAATTTCGCACCAGAGTCCATAGGCTTTATCGTAAGCGGCGGCATGACGGGGATCGCTATCGCGCCAGCGTTCGAAGGCCGCCCTGTCCGGGAAACCGGGAACAAAGCTACGGACCACCCATTGGGCGGCCTGTTCGCGAATAGTGGGCGCTTCTGTCAACGGCGTCTGGCCTTCAACGCTTCTCGTAATGATAAAACGTTGGTGCGGGTGGGGCCGGTAACACCGTCATCGATTTCATCTTCAACCGCGGCCAGCGCGTGGGCAAGGGCGCGCGCCAGATGCTTTTGCACCGAACTTTCCGAAATGGAAAGCTGCCGCGCCACCTCGGCATAGGAATGACCCTCCAGACGGTTGCGCCTGAAAATCTCCTGGCTCAAATCCGGCAGGCTGGCGATCGCCTTCCCGACGCGGGCAAGCCGGTCCTTGCCTTCGAGGATCGATTCTTGGCCGGGACGGTCGTCGACAATGTCCGGCACGTCATCCACGCTCGACAGCGCGCCGGTGTGACGCGACAGGCGACGTTGATGATCGGTCGCAAGGTTGCTGGCCATGCGGTAGAGATAGGCCCGCACATTATCCAGATCGCCTATCCCGGGCTTTTCCGCCACACGCAGGAACAGGTCCTGGACGAGATCCGCCGCCAGCAGATGATCGCCGAGGCGACGGGTCAGGTAGACGCGGATCTCCTCCGCGTGGGATGTGTACAACGGCTCTACTCGATCGGCTGACAAGGCTACCTCACATTCCCGTGCCGCCATATCAATGGTGAGAATGACTCGCAACTTGTCGCAAAAAACCGGCAACGTGATAAAGGGCACACGGTCGGGACGATGCCGTCACTGACAGCCTCTACAGGCGACGCGTGCCTCGCGATCGGGCAGGTGCAACGGTCACGCCGCGCCGATCATCCGCACCGGGCGCCGGCCACGGCGCTGGACGGCTCCAAGGCGGATCGACATTCAGAATATGGCGTGGCGAAAATGGGGATTTTCGCGACCCGGAGCGCAGCCGGCTTATGGCAGCGGAGCAGCGCAAGCGCGCAAAGCCGCTATTTGCAGGCCGTCAGAGCGGAATGTCGATCCGTGCTAGGCGAAAACAACCAGAAGGAGGGACGAGAGCGCAAGTACCGGACATATTCGAGGCTTGAGAGCGAGCGAGAATATGATCATCAACCCGCTCGCGACCACCAGACCAATCCATTCAAGCAGGCCAAAGAGCCAGTATTCGGCCTGGAGACCGAGGATCAGGCTGGTTACCAGCAGGCACCAGCCGACAATCCGCATCGCCTTCATGGCAACGGGGTTTTCGGCTTTGAACAGCTGGGCATAATGCCGCCGCATCCCGAGGGACAGGCCGGTCAATCCCAGATAGGAAAGAACGAAGACGATCATCATCATTCAGCGCAGTCTGGCGGCAGGTTTCGACGCGGGCGGGCGTTGCGACCTGCGGTGCAGATAGCGGCAGGCCATGGCGCACGCCCCGCCGATGGCGAGCATGATCGCGTCGAAACTGACGAACAGCCAGTCCGCGCGCGCAACAGAATTCGCGATGCCGCGATCGGTGGTGATCGCGTTCAGGACGGGCACGGCAATGCACGCAAGCGAGGCCAGCCCCATGGCGTCCCGCCACGCTTTTGCCGGGGCGCGCAGAAAGGCGAAGACAAGCACCAGCAACAGGGCGAGGATGAACGCGCGCACCTCCCAATCCGCGCGGCTGGCAAGGCCGACGGGCAGCAGCCGGTTCGCGGCGAAATAGACCGCGATGGCGATCGGCGCCCCCATTACCGTGCCGATATTGAGCCGTTCGACGAAGCGGAAGCCGGCATCCGCGCGCGCGCCCTTCTGACGCCGCTTCTCGATCCACAGGATGAGACCACTGGCGATCATCACCGATCCGACCAGACCGCACAGGAAGAAGAGCGCGCGCAGGACAGGTTCCGCGAAGCGGGCTATGTGCATCCCGACCAGCCCGCCGCGGGTCTTCACCCCGGGGCCAAAGCCCCTGACGTCACGGACAAGCGTGCCGTCCGTGCCGCTGAAGACGATCTTCGCATGGTTCAGCGAAACCTGCCCGCTATAGTTCGGCCGAAATTCCACTTCAGCCCCCGCATCGCCCGGATTATAGACGATCAGGCGCTCGATCCGCCCTTCCCCCCACCGGGCGTCGACCGCCCTGATCATCGGTGCGATATCGGCCAGCGGGGCGGGGCGCTGAAGCGCGACCGGTGCCTTCGCATTGCCATAGGCCTCCTGTGAAAAACGCGTACCGTCCGCGCCGTACAGCGCGAACTGCGCCCATGGCACATAGAGGAACATCAGGGTGACAAGGCCCGTATAGGAAATCATGATGTGAAACGGCAGGGCCAGCACGCCGGTCACATTATGAAGATCGAGCCAGGATCGGGAAAGGGATTTGCCCGGCCGGAAAGTGAAGAAATCCTTGAAGAAACGCCGATGGGTGACGACGCCGCTCAGGATCGCGATGCACAGGGCCAGAGTGGCGAACCCGACGATCCACTCTCCGGCCTCCTCCATTTCCAGGCTATAGTGGAACCGGTAGAGGAAGTTGCCGCCTTCGGTGCCGCGCACGGGAACGAATGATTGCGTCCGCTCGTCCCAATGAAGCTGTTCTGACGATCGCCCTGTTTCCCGCGGTTGCCATTGGACATGGAATGCGGGGCTGCGATCCGTGGGAAACTGGACGCCCCAGCGTTTCGCTTCCGGGGCGCGCGCCTGCAATGCTTCGATCCCGCGCGCGACGAAATCGTCGGGAGCGCCGGTAGCGACCGCCTCCGGCTTCATCCACAGCGTGATTTCATCGCGATAATAGGCCGCGGTGCCGGTAACGAACACCAGATACAGCACCCAGCCCAAAAGCAGCCCGGTCTAGGTATGGAGCCAGGACATCGACTGGCGAAAACCCGGCCGGACGCGCGCGTACAGGACGATGATGACCGCGATATAGAGCGCGAAGCTGCCGATCGTGCCGAACAACACCGCGTCCGCCCGCGACAGCGGGAGCGACAGGGCCACCGCGATCGCGGCCATGCTGGCGATCAGATAGCCACCGAACAGGGCGGCCGCCGCGCGAGCGGCGACAGCGAAACGGGTCGGGCGGGACGTCATCGCGCGCCTACCAGTCGAAGCTTACCGATCCGACGACAGAGCGTGGCGAACCCGGCATGATCCGGTCGCGGCGCCACGCATTGAGATAGTAGCGCTCATCCAGAAGGTTCTTGAGCGCGACGTCGAACCGGACACGCTCCATCTTCCACGACAGGGACGCATCGACCCGCGTATAGGCGGGGAGCTGGAAATCATTGTCGAGATTTCCTTGGCGCTTGCCGGTGTAGAAGACACCCGCCCCCGCGCCGAAGCCTTGCCGGCCATCATAACGCAGCCAGACGCTGCCGCTGTGCCGGGCAACACTGCTCAACTGGTGGCCCACCCATTGCGGGCGGGCGGCATCCCTGCGTATCTCAGCGTCGATGTAGCTGTAACTGCCGATCAGGCGCACCGATTCGGTGAACCGGGCGCTGACGTCAAGCTCCACGCCCCGACTGCGCTGTTGTCCGATCTGGACGCTGTAATTGGTGTATCGCGGATTGCTCTGGACGACATCGCGACGCTTGAGGTCGTAGAGCGCGAGCGTGACGAAGAAACGCTGATCGGCGCTGTTCCACTTGGCGCCGATTTCGATCTGGTTCGACTTTTCCGGGTCCACCGGCTCGATATTGTCCGTCGTGATCGGCGTTAACGGATCGGCGGGTTCGTTGATGATGCGGTTGCCGTTCCGGGGGCTGAACGCGCGGGTCAGGCTGGAATAGAGCGACAGCGTCTCATCGGCCTTGAAGACGACGCCCGCGCGCGGGCTGAACCCGCTATTCTTTCGTGCCAGCCTTCTTGTCTGCACGCCCTGCTGGATATGCTCCACATATTTCACGCTGTCGTAGCGCGCGCCCACCAGGAAAATCCACCGTTCCCCCAGTTCGATCATATCCTGAAGATAGATGCCGAAATTCTTCTCGGTGCGGTTGCTGTTGCGAAAGGGTTTGAAGGTCGCCGGGATGACAAGTCCGTAGGACGCCTCCGGGTCATAGATGTCGATCAGACGGGAACCAGGATCATCGGGCGTCCCCACGCGATCGCCCAGCCGCTCATTGCTCTCGTAGCGATAGACGGAAAGGCCGAACAACAGCTTATGGCTCAGCGCGCCGGTGCCGATGTCCAGCGCGAAATCATGCTGGCTGTTCCACTCACTATAGCCGATTTTATTGTCATAGATCTGGCGCGGCAAAAGCGTGTTGGCCTCGCCGGGGAAACCCGGACCGCCCGGCAGGCCGACGATGCCGCCGCGCATGGCCTCCACCGACACCTGATCGCGATCCCATTTCGTGTCATAATAGCCGACGGACGACGTCTGCCTGAAGTTCGGCGCCCATGCGTGGGTAAGGGTGACCGAACCCGAGACGTTGTCGAGCGTCTCCGTCTTGTAGCCAGGCTCCCCATAGAATGTGTCATAGGGCACGTCCGCCGGACGATCTAGAATGGCGACGATCCCGGTGTCGGCCGTCCTGTCGTCATGCTGCCATTCCAGGTTGAAGCGCAGCGATGTGGACGGCGTGATGTTCCAGCCGATCGACGGATTGATATATTGCCGCTTGTGCTCGACGAAGTTGCGGTAGCTGTCCGCGTCCGTCACGGACCCATAGACCCTGTAATATACGTCTTCGGCAATCGGCCCCGAAATCGCGGCATTGGCCTTGTACTGGTCGAAGCTTCCCGCGCTCAGCCGGATGCTGGCGGTGTGGGTGTCGGTCATTTTCGGCGTGACCAGGTTAATGATGCCGCCAGGTTCCAGATGCCCGTAGAGGATGGAAGCCGGCCCCTTCAACACCTCTATCCGTTCAAGGTTGTGCGGATCGACCGGGAACTGATTGTAGAAGCGCCGCCCGTCGCGGTAGAAGTTGCGGCGCGGGTCCAGTTCGAACCCCCGGATCACGAAATCCTCATTGGCATCGGAATTGGTGCCGCGACTGGCCACGCCGCTGATATTGCGTATGCCTTCCCACAGGGAGGCGGCCTGCTGGTCACGCAGCAATTCGCCGGTGACGGACCGGATGGAAAAGGGCGTGTCCAATATCGACGCGGTGATGCCGAGCGCGGCCGCGCTTTCGATGCCCAGATATGCCTTGTCCTCCACTTGCCCGGTGACGATGATATCGTCGCGATCCGCGGCATGACCGGCCGGCGCGAGGATGAAAGGCGTCAGGGCACAGCCCGCAAGCAGGCGCAGAGTATCGGTCATGGACATTGGTTGAAGGCTCCCCCGTTGCGAAAAACGTGACGAGGTCCTGCCGGCGCGCCCCCCAAAGGCCGCGACGACCCGCATGGCCCGCAACACCGCAACGCGCCGCGACCCAGACGAAACGGCCCTCGCCGCTCGTTCGTCGCTCAGACGGAATTCACCGTGCCGCGGCCATCCCCTGGGCCAGGGCAAGAGCGACCAGACGCCGGCAGGTCTCCTGGCTCGCGGGTCATCGCTTGATGCGCGGCCTTCCCAGACCTGGCCTGACGCCCGATCCAGTGGCTGGGGGCAGAAACGTTACCCCACATGCGCATCGCGCTCACCGCTTACAGTTGCAGGGACAGCTGCGGACTTGGACGGACAGGCCATCCTCACCGCATTCCCATTTTAACCTCTTGTCGAGGCACCGACGCGATCCTGTCCGAGGGGAAAGTCACCCTCCTGCCCCCGGACGGGGCCCCGATAGCGACGGCGACCCGACCTGGCAAGAGCGTTCGCGGAACCCCATGCCGACCCGCCCGGGCTGAGACAGGATTGAAGCATCCGCACGCGGGGCAAGGACACGTGATCGCGCGTCCTTGCCCGGCAGGCGCCGTGGCGGATCAGGCAAGCGGCGCGCACGCCGTCTCGCCGCCGCCCTGTTGACGAGGGCGAACTTTATCTCCTCCCGCCCGCGCGCGTATTGATGCGGCAAGCGGGATTGATCCCACGCTGTGCCTTCGGCAATTATTATGCGGCCTTCAGCAACAGCGCTTCCATGTCCGGGCAGGACGGCATGCGTGGGGCTGTACGCGCACCGGCGCAGGTCGCTGTCGAACGCGGCATAAGCGCACGGACGCCTTTCCAGCAGGAACGGAGCCGGCGGAGCGCTCCGGCATCCGGCCCGGTGTTGCGCGGCGTGCGGCGCAGCGACGACCGGCAACCAGCGTCCGACAGGGCCGGTATGTCGTTCCGGCATCGTGCCGGTTGCGGCGTCGACGGCATCCACGCCCGCTCTCACCGCCGTTACCCGTGGCGCGCCGTCCGGGCCCGTCATATCATGGGTATGGAGATGGATCGGCGGATCGGGCAGAATAGTATCGAAGATGACGATCCTTTAGGGAGGAAGGCATGAAGACCACCACTGCGTTATCGCTGCTCGTCGGCGCGGCATTGTCTTTAAGCGGCTGCGCAACACCCTCGGGAGGTTCGAGCGCCGAAAGCCCCGACCCGGCCCACAATGCCAGCAATTCGCTGGATTGGGCGGGCACCTATCGCGGCATGCTGCCCTGTGCCGATTGCGAGGGGATCGACACCGTCGTCATTCTCCAAAGCGACGGAACCTACCGATCACAGTCCAGATATGTGGGCAGGGATGAGAAGGTCTTCACCGAACAGGGTCGGTTTGCGTGGAACGCGGCCGGCAACACGGTGACGCTGGCAGCCGATCAGCCGGTGCGCTATTTCGTCGGCGAAAACCGGCTGACCCGTCTTGCGCCGGACGGATCGCCTGTCACCGGTCCCATGGCGGCACTTTATGTCCTGGCCAGGCAGACCGACAGCGTGACCGAGAAATATTGGAAGCTGGTCGAACTGAACGGCCGGCCTGTACAGACGCTGGAACGCGAACCCCATTTGATCCTCAAGGCGCAAGGTGGGCTTTTCAACGGGTTCGGCGGCTGCAACGGGTTCACCGGCTCCTATGAGCTGGACGAAACGACGTCCCGCATTCGTTTCGGGCAGGTCGCCTCGACAATGCGGGCCTGCCCGTCGGGGATGGACGTGGAAAGCGCATTCCATGAAGTGCTCCGCGCCGTGGACAATTATTCGTTCAACGGCGATCGCCTGACGCTCAACCGCGCGCGCATGGCGCCCCTCGCGCGCTTCGAGGCGGTCTATCTGCGCTGACGGCGGCGGGAACGGGGCGTCAGGGACGATGATCCGCGCGCTTCATCGCGGCGGATCGAGGATCACGCCCCGTCATGCCCTGGCGATCGCGCCGGTCGTGAGCAGGTCAGGAGAAGGTGGCTTACCCCGCGCGCGATGCGCTTCCGGCGTCGGGATGTCGCCACCGCGCGACGCGTAAGCCAAGGGACGCGATCGCGCCCCACAGGCCCGCCAGCACCGCCCCCGCTATCGCGACGGCGGCCGTCGACGCCATGGCGGCGATCCCGGTGTAGACCCAGCCGGCGAGGGCATCGCCGCCACGATAGACGAAAGTATCGATCGCGTTCTTCGCCTTATATCTGGTTTCGGTGTCGACGGCGGTGAACAGCATTTCGCGCCCCGGACGCACCAGCGCATATTCGCCGATACGGCGAACCATCATCACGAACAGGAGCACAGGAAAGGTGGCCGCGAGCGCAAGCAGGCCGAACCCGAACATCATCGTCACGGGGACCGCGACCAGCAGTACGGTCACGCCGAGCCGCTTTGCGAGCCGCCCGGTGAGGAATATCTGGATGAGGATGGTGACCGACTGGACCGCCGCGTCGATCGCGGCGAACACCTGGGTCTGACGGGTACGGTCCGGGAAGGTTGCCTCGACGATCCGCGCCTGCTCAAAATACAGGAATGTGTTCGCTATGGTCAGCAACAGCACGAAACCGGCGATCGCCAGCAGATAGGGGGAACGCACGATCAGCGAGATCCCAGCCCACACCGAACCGCCGATCCGGTCGGTGACGGGCGTGCCGGGATGGATGTCCCGTTTAGGCCCGGCACGGTCGCGCCAGTCGATCAGATAGCGCACGCACAGCAGGGTGAGGAGGAGAAGCCCGGTCGAAAGGAAGAGCAGCCCCGCCTCGCCCAGCGGCGCGACCAGAAGGCCGGACAGGAGCGGCCCGGCCAGTCCGCCCAGACTGGCCCCGGCGGCGATCTGCCCGAACAGGCGGTGCCCCTGATCACGCTCGAACAGGTCGGCCATCAAACTCCAGGCGACGGAGATGACGAACAGATTGAAAACGGACAGCCATATATAAAAGGCGCGCGCGACCCAAATATTGCCGGGGTCGAGCGCGAGACTGGTGGCGAAACCCGCCATCACCGCGGCGGACACCGCATAAAGGACCGGAAGCAGTCGCCGGCGCGGCAGGCGCGAAGCAGCCCAGCCATAGACCGGCACGACCAGCAGCGTCGACAGGAAGGTTCCGGTGAACAGCCATTGCAGATTGTCCACGCCGCCAGCGATCCCGAACGTCTCGCGCACCGGGCGGAGCATGAAATAGCTGGTGAACAGCAGGAAGAAGAGCAGGAACCCGCCAATGACGGCCGGCACCTCGAACGGTCTGGCGACGATCAGCCCGGCCAGCCCGTATCCCGGTCGGGCGGCGCCGGTATCAGGGGCGGCCAAGGCCCGGTCCCGCAACGTCCGCCCCGGACAGGGGCTTCACCGTCACAGCGCGTCCCAATAGCGTTCCATGTCCCGCCGCATGGCCGCATCGGGCAGCCGCCCCCTGCCCGCGCCCTGATTGTCGATCGCATGCCGCACGCGGGTCGTTCCCGGAATGGCGGCGGTGACGGCGGGATGGGACACGACATATTTGAGGAAGAACTGCGCCCAGCTTGAGGCGTCGAACCGGGCGGCGAAGTCCGGCAGGGCACGGTCCGCCACCCGGCCGAATATCGCCGAGGCCCCCCTTCGCCCGCCGAACGGCATGTTGACGAGGACCGCCATGGCGCGCTCCTGCGCCAGCGGAAGAACCGCGTCGGCAGCGCTTCGGTTCGCGATCGAATAGTCGACCTGGATGAAGTCCAGCGGATAGCGGCGCATCCCGTCCATCAGGGCGGCATATTGATCGTCGCTCGACGTGCTCATGCCGATATGGCGGATACGTCCCTTCTCCTTCGCGGCGATAAGGGCCGGCATGAGTTGGTCCAGCCCGTGAAGATTGTGGATGAGCATGAGATCGATCCTGTCGACCTTCAACCGGTCGAACGACGCCTGAACCTCCGCCTCCGCGGAAACTATCTCTCCCCTTATGGGGGTCTTGGTCGAAAGGAAGAAACGGTCGCGGTTCCCCATCCGCCTGATCAGGTCGCCGACCACCTCTTCCGACCTGCCATAGCCGCGCGCCGTGTCGACGACCGACCCGCCGAGCTTCACCATCGTCTCCATCACCTCCTGGAGACCGGCCATTTCCTCGGGCGTCTCCACGCCATATTGGTTGGTCCCAAGACCGATCACCGGGATCTGCTGGCCGGAGGACGGAATGGGCCTGGTGATCGGCGCCAGCGCCGGCGTGTCGCGGGCAAGCACGGGAAGGAAGGGAGTAAGGGCGAGTCCAACGGACGTTCCGGCCGCCGCGCGGACAATATCGCGCCGTGATAGGGAGGGATGGTGCATGACGTCTCCTCTTCCTGCGAGGCGGGCGCTCATGACGTTCGATAGACGTGGCGCCGTCTCATTCGCGTGGGGACTATATCCTCCCGGATGCACGAGAACAAGCAAGGCCGGCGGGCGTCGCGGGACACCGTTGCGCGGACTTCCGCCATTGCCGCCGGAACCATGGCGGACCCGCGTCACGGCGCGAGAGTGTTGACCGGTTCCGACAGGACACTGTAACATGCCCGTTCCCCATGACCGCTACGACCGGGAGGTCACACCGCGCCGATGCCCCTGCCCCACGCACGATATATCGTCCTGCACCATGACGGCGCGTGGAAGATCAATCTCGACAATCGCTATTTCGGTCCGTTTACGACGCGCGAGGCGGCGCTGGAGAGCGCGACCGACACGGCGCGCAAGGCGGGCGAGGCGGGATATCCGGCGTCGGTCCTGATCATGACCGACGGTCGTTTCGACACGCATTGGACGACCGAGGCGGCCCGTTGAGGCCGCCGACGGTCCCGCTGGCGAACAGTGGCGGTGGCCGACACCGGCATTCCCGGAACCAATGATGCGTGACGGCATTATTATGATCCGAATGTACGGGCCAGGGAATGACCAAGAAAGTCCTCATCGTCGAAGACGAAATATTCGTCGCACTGGAGATCGAGCAGATCGTCCAGGATGCCGGGTTCGAGGTCGTGGCCATCGCCGCCGATCGTGACGCGGCGATCGCGGCGGCGCCGTCGTGCGACATCGCCCTTGTCGACCTTAACCTGCGCGACGGGCTGACCGGCCCTTCCATCGGCATGGACCTGGCCAGCCGGCATGGGACCCGCGTCATCTATGTCACCGCCAATCCCGGCCAGATCGGGGATGCCGCGGTCGCCGCGCTGGGCGTGCTGGTAAAGCCATTCCGCGCGCCGAGCGTATCGGCCGCGCTTCACCTGGCCGCTGTGGACGACCCCCTGCCCGACGCATGGGACATTGCCGGCTTCATTCCGTTTGCGGCGCCGCACGGCTCATGGCCCTCGATGGAATCCAGAGGCTGAGCCGCAATCCGCCGGCATGCCATTCGCGCGCCATCCGTCCGCCCAGCTGCCGCTCCACGCTCAGCGCCATCAGACGGCCGCCGAACCCGTCTTCCATATTCCGCGCAATGCCCGGCCCGCCCTCTTCCCGCCAGTCGATGCGGATGTCCGCCCCTTCCTCCGCCACGGTCAGGCGAACGCGGCCCTCCGGCGCTGACAACGCCCCATATTGGGCGGCATTGGTCACCAGTTCGTGGAACAGCAGCGCAAGCGGTGTGGCCGACCGGTCGTCCACCGCCGGATTGATGCCCGACAGCATGATCCGCGAACCGTCCCGCCCGGCATAGGGCAGGAACAGCTGGTCCAGCACGCCCCACAGACCATCCCGTTCCGGCGGAACCGGCGGCGAGGAATGTTGGAGCCGGACGAAATCATGCGCGCGCCCCAGCGCGAGTATGCGGTCGCGCAGATCCTCCGCGACGTCGCGGATCGGCGGATTTTCGCGGGCGGACAGGCTGATCAGACCGGCGATCACGGAAAAGATGTTCTTGATGCGATGCGAAAGCTCATGCGCGATCATGTCGCGCTCTTCGAGCATCAGCTTGTGCTCATGGATGTCGGTACAGGTGCCTATCCAGCGGGTGATCTCTCCGTCGGCATCCCGGACCGGCCGGGCGCGCCCCAGCGCCCAGCGATACTCGCCACTATGATGACGCAGCCGACATTCCATTTCATAAGGCTCGCCGCTTTCGAGCGATCGTTGCCAGTGCGTCCGGGCGCGTTCCCGATCGTCGGGATGAAACATCGCGCCCCATTCATGTCCCGCCGTCATGATCCGCGGCACGCCGGTATATTCCTCCCAGCGCGCATTGAAATAATCATTATGGCCGCCGGGCAGCGTCGACCACACCATTTGCGGCATGGTGTCGGCCAGCGCCCGGAACCGCTCCACGCTATCGGCGGCAGCGGCGGCGCGGCGTTGCTCCTCGGCGCGACCGGCGGCGGCGCGTCGGGCTTCCAGCCTGTCGACGACCTGACGCGCCATCAGCATCAGGCCCTGATGCTGAAGGGCGGTCAGCGCGGCGCGCGGATTGCCATCCATCACGCACAACGCGCCCAGCGGCACGCCATCCGCGCTGATCAGCGGCGCGCCGGCATAGAAACGGGCATGCGGGGCACCGACAACCAGCGCATCGTCCATGAAGCGCGGGTCCAGTGTGGCGTCGGCAACGACGAACAGCGCGTCGCCCAGCATCGCATGGGCGCAACAGGACATGGCGCGCGGCGCTTCGTCCGCATCCAGCCCTGTCCGGCCGATGAACCGTTGCCGGTCCGCCTCGACAATGCTGACCAGCGCGACCGGCGCTTCACACAAAGCGGCGGCAAAATCCGCCAGCGCATCGAACGAACCGGTGTCCGCAGAATCAAGATCGTATTGCGCGAGCAGTGCCGCGCGATCGGTCTCGATCCCGGACCGGCTAGCCATCGCTGACCCGTTCGATATCCGCGCCGACGGCCGATAATTTCTCCTCCAGCCGTTCATAGCCGCGATCGAGATGATAGACCCGGTTGACCTGCGTTTCCCCGCGCGCGGCAAGGCCGGCCAGGATCAGGCTCATCGACGCGCGCAGGTCCGTCGCCATCACCGGCGCCCCGACCAGTTCCGGCACGCCGCGCACCACCGCGGTGCGGCCGTTGACGCTGATATCGGCGCCCATGCGCGCCAGTTCGGGCACATGCATATATCGGTTTTCAAAAATGGTTTCCGTCAGCACCGACGCCCCGTCGGCCAGGGCCAGCATGGCCATGAACTGCGCCTGCATGTCGGTGGGGAAGGCCGGGAACGGCGCGGTGGAAAGGGTCAATGGCTTCAGCTTGCCGTCCGACGCGACACGGATGCCGTCTCCGGTCTGGCTGATGTCGACGCCCGCGTCGCGCAGCGCCGCGAGAATGGCGTGCATATCGTCGGCTTCGGCCCCGACCAGGTCGAGCGTGCCGCCGGTGATCGCGGCCGCGCAGGCATAGCTGCCCGCTTCGATCCGGTCGGGCATGACGCGGTAAGTGGCGCCGTGCAGCCGCGCCTGCCCGTGGATGACCAGCCGGTCGCTGCCCACCCCCTCAATCTGCGCGCCCATGGCCAGCAGCAGATTGCACAGGTCGACGATTTCCGGTTCACGCGCGGCATTTTCCAGCGTGCAGGTGCCCTGCGCCAGCACCGCCGCCATGACGGCGTTTTCCGTCGCGCCGACCGACACCACGGGAAAGGTGTACAGGCCACCGCGCAGACCGCCGTCCGGGGCGCTGGCCCGGACATAGCCGGCGCTGAGTTCGATGGTCGCGCCCAGCGCTTCCAGCGCCTTGAGGTGCAGGTCTATCGGCCGGTTGCCGATCGCACAGCCGCCCGGAAGCGACACCCGCGCTTCACCCGCACGCGCGAGCAGCGGCCCCAGCACCAGGATGGACGCCCGCATCTTGCGCACGATGTCATAGGGCGCCTCTGTCGAGGTGATACGGCCCGCCCGCAACGTCATGACCCGGCCGAAATCTTCCGGCCGCGCGCCCTCGACCATCGTCGACACGCCAAGCTGGTTGAGCAGATGGCCAAAGCTGTCGACATCGGCCAGACGCGGCAGATTGCGCAACGTCACCGGCTCATCGGTCAGCAGCGCACAGGGCAGCAGCGTCAACGCCGCATTCTTTGCGCCGGAAATGGGAAGGCGGCCGGTGAGCGTTTTGCCCCCGCGGATAAGAATGCGATCCATCGCGCCGGTTCATAACGTCTTATCCGCCGCGCGCAAGGCAAGCGCGCATGTCGCCGGCCGATGCGCGACCCATTTTTTGCCCCGCAGACAAATCTTCGTTCGTGCCGCCAAATTTGATCGAGTTTAGTGCACGCCGCGAAAATGCAGCCAAAACGGCGCTGGGGCGTTTTGCCATCGTAACGACAAGCATGAAATAAGGTGTTTTGGTGGCAACAAGTTGTTTTTCCGATAGATTAGAAAAGCTTGCGACA
>JBFWMJ010000038.1:0-22587 GCA_050251675.1 Sphingobium sp. | reverse complement strand
TTTCTCTTTGACTATATGTGCCAGATGTCCGGCACCTTTGGTCGGATCAGGCCGACGCGACTTCCGCCACGTCCACCTTCACGCCCGGTCCCATGGAGGACGACAGGGCGATCTTGCGCACATATTTGCCCTTCGAGCCCGACGGCTTGGCCTTTACGATCGCGTCGACGAACGCGTCGAAATTCTTGCGCAGGTCTTCCTGGGCGAAGCTCGACTTGCCGAGCCCGGCGTGGATGATCCCGGCCTTTTCAACGCGGAACTCGATCTGACCGCCCTTGGCCGCCTTCACGGCTTCGGCGACGTTCGGCGTCACCGTGCCCAGCTTCGGGTTCGGCATCAGCCCCTTGGGACCCAGCACCTTACCCAGACGACCGACCAGGCCCATCATGTCCGGCGTCGCGATGACGCGCTCGAAATCGATATTGCCGGCCTGGATGCTTTCCAGCAGGTCTTCGGCACCCACGACGTCGGCGCCGGCCGCAGTCGCGGCTTCCGCCTTGTCGCCACGGGCGAACACAGCCACGCGCACGTCCTTGCCGGTGCCGGCGGGGAGGGTGACCACGCCGCGGACCATCTGGTCGGCGTGTCGCGGATCGACGCCCAGGTTGATCGCGATCTCGACACTCTCGTCGAACTTGGCGGTCGCATGGGTCTTGATAAGGCCCAGCGCCTCATCCACGCCGTGCAGCTTGTCCTTGTCGATCGCGGCGGCCAGGGCCTTCGCCTTCTTCGTCAGCTTTGCCATGATCTTAGCCCTCCACCACGTCGAGGCCCATCGCGCGGGCGGAACCTTCGATGATCTTCGTCGCCGACTCGATGTCGTTCGCATTGAGGTCGGCCATCTTGGCCTGTGCAATCTCGGCCAACTGGGCGCGGGTGATCTTGCCGGCGGCGACCTTGCCAGGTTCCTTGGAGCCTGATTTCAGGTTGACCGCTTTCTTGAGCAGATAGGTGGCAGGCGGCTGCTTCGTCGTGAAGGTGAAGCTGCGGTCGGCATAGACGGTGATGATGGTCGGCAGCGGCGTGCCCTTCTCCACCTTGTCCGTCGAGGCGTTGAACGCCTTGCAGAATTCCATGATGTTCACGCCGCGCTGACCCAGGGCAGGGCCGATCGGCGGGGAGGGGTTGGCGGCTCCGGCGGGGACCTGGAGCTTGATATAGCCCGTAATCTTCTTGGCCATCGTACTCACTCTGTTGCTGGGCGCCTCCATAGGATGGCGCCCGGTTCAAGTTTAGCGGTCCAAACGGTGTCCGAAGACACCTCCCGCACCTAATTCCCGGTGTCCGGGAATTGTTTTTGCCGTCATGTCTGCTTCATCCCCGCGGGTAAAGGCAGGGGCAGTCCGGCGTTCACCGGCCAGACGGAAAATCCTTATTTCGACAGTTCGACCTGCTCGAAATCCAGTTCGACCGGGGTTGCGCGGCCAAAGATCGACACCGACACCTTCACCCGGTTCTTTTCGAAATCCAGTTCCTCGACCACGCCGTTGAAGCTGGCGAAGGGGCCATCGAGCACCCGGACCGCATCGCCGATCTCGTAATCGATGTTGACCTTGTGCTTGGGCGCGGCGGCCGCTTCCTGACGCGCGCCGAAATAGCGGGCGGCCTCGCCCTCGCTGATCGGCTGGGGCTTGCCGCTCGAACCCAGGAATCCGGTCACCTTGGGCGTGTTCTTGACCAGGTGATAGATGTCGTCGTTCATCGCCAGCTTGGCCAGAACATAGCCCGGCATGAACTTGCGTTCGACCTGGACCTTCTTGCCGCGTTTGACTTCCGTGACGGTTTCGGTCGGCACCTCGACCTGCTCGACCAGTTGGGAGAGGCCCATGCGCTCGGCTTCGGAGAGGATCGATTCCTTCACCTTGTTCTCGAAGCCCGAATAGGCGTGGATGATGTACCAGCGCGCCATGTTACCGTTTCAAACTCCCAATTATCGCGCAAATATCACGATGTCGTTCAGCCCTGGCTGGCTGCGAAGCTGAGCAGCCACCGCACCACCGCGCCGAAAAAACTGTCTATGCCGAAAAAGAACAGCCCGAGCATCGTCGTCATGATGACGACCATGACGCCGGTCATCATCGTTTCGCGGCCGGTCGGCCACACGATCTTCGACGCTTCGGTCTTGACCTGATTGACGAACTCACCGGGAGAAGTCTTGGCCATCGTGCTGCCCGTTCACCTTCAAAACCAACACCAAAGCGCGAAGCAACAGTCCGCCCTCCAGACCCGCCGTGCCAGGCGTTCCGGGGTGCGGCCGCTGACTTCGCGACCCAATTCGCCGGCGGCTTTAGCGATACCCACCCTGAAAAACAAGGGACGGCACGGGATTTGGCAGGAGTGGAGGGACTCGAACCCCCGGCATTCGGTTTTGGAGACCGACGCTCTACCAACTGAGCTACACTCCTGCACCCGGGCCGGTGCCGGCGAAGGAGGCGGCTTTAGCGTGGGGGGCGGGGGAGGGCAAGGCGTAAACGTCACGCCACCACCGGGTCGCCGATCTGCGTGTCCGCGCTGGTCTGCCGTTCCGCCTCCGCGTTGATCTGCGCGCCAAGCAGGACGATATAGGCCGATACGAACAGCCATAGCTGCAAAACGACCACCGCGCCCAGCGATCCGTAGGTCTTGTTGTAATTGCCGAATGTCGACACGTAAAAGGACACGCCCAGAGTCGCGACCAGCCAGAACAGCGTGGCGGTGACCGACCCGACCACCAGCCATTGCCACTGGGCCTGGCGCCGGTTCGGCCCGAAGCGGTAGATAAGGCCGAAGATCAGGCTGGCCAGCAGTCCGGCGCTGACCCAGGTGACGGCCTTCACCGCGAATAGGGCGCCCGGACCCCAGCCGGCCACCACATCCTGAAGCAGGCCGATGATCGTGGCCGTGAACACGCCCGCGACGACCACCAGCACGGCGGCGAAGGTGATGCTCATGGACACCCGGTAGAAGGCGACGATGCCGCGCCCTTCCTGCTGTCCATAGACGATATTGAGCGCCTCCATGATCGCGGAGGCGGCGCGTGTCGCACCATAGACGGCGAGTCCCAGCGCAACCGCCAGCCCCACGCCGACAGCAGGTTTCGCCGTGCTGACGACGCCCAGCAGCTGGTCGTTGATCAGCGATGCCGCATCCTCCGGCACGACGGTGATGATCGCCTGCATGTGCCGCGCGACGAGTTGCGGATCGCCGAACAGACCGTAGGTCAGCACGACCGCCGCCAGCAGCGGCGCGATGCTGAGAAAGGCATAATAGGCGACGCCCGCCGCCAGCAGGCCGATATGGTTGGTCGACAGGGCGCCATAGACGCGCTTCAATATTTCCCACCATGCGCGTGGGGGGATCTTCCACGGCGCGTCGACATGAACCTGCTGTACGATCGTCTCGGTCATCACCGTCCCCCTGTCCACAGGGGCGCTCTTCCATGGATGGCCCCCTGTTCAATGGATGACCCGTCCCATTGGCATGGGGGGTCTGTTGCGGGCAAGCGCGTGATCGGGCGCGATGTTCCCTGCGGCGGCATCATGATGCGTCGCTACGCAAATGCCACCCGCCCAAAAACAAAGGCCCAAAAACAAAGGGGCACCGGATCGCGGCGCCCCTTATGCATGTTCAGCGGCCGGTCAGGCCATCAGGCTTCGGACCGGTTATATTGCGGCGCCGCTTCGTTCAGGATGAACAGGATCTTGCCGAGCGCGCTGGGCTCGTCGGTTTCCTCCATCGCGGCAAGTTCGCGAGCAAGGCGGCTGGACGCGGCCTCGAAAATCTGGCGCTCCGAATAGCTTTGTTCAGGCTGGTCGTCCGCCCGGAACAGGTCGCGCGTCACTTCCGCGATCGATACCAGGTCGCCTGAATTGATCTTGGCCTCATATTCCTGGGCGCGGCGCGACCACATGGTGCGCTTCACCTTCGGCTTGCCCTTGAGCGTTTCCATCGCTTCTTCCAGCGTCTTGTTGGACGACAGCTTGCGCATGCCGACCCCTTCCGCCTTGTTGGTGGGCACGCGGAGCGTCATCCGCTCCTTTTCAAAGCGGAGTACGTATAATTCCAGTTCCATGCCGGCGATCTGCTCTTTTTGCAGTTCGACCACGCGGCCGACGCCATGCTTGGGATAGACAACATAATCACCGACATCAAAGGACAGCGCCTTGGCAGCCATTTGAAACCTTTCCAATCCAACGGGGGCGGCGGTGTCGCGGTGACATGCGAAGGATTGCATGCCGGGATAGACCGCGGCGTCACCGTCATGACATGAGACGAAACCTCCAGAGCCGAGCGCGAAATGCCCGTCTGCTGGGGAAGCTATAGCAGGTTCGCAATAAAATTGCCACCCCGGGCGGGAAAGCAGCCTTCGTCGCTGAAGACGCAGGGCGCGGCGCGCGGGAAATCCGCGTGGATCAGTCGCCGGCGCCGGGTTCGGGCGAGAAATATTTCTCGAACTTGTCCTCGACATCCTTCATCTCGTCGGCGTCGGCGGGCGCTTCGCCCTTAACCGTGATGTTCGGCCATTCGGCGGAGAATTTCGTGTTCAGCTCCAGCCATTTTTCGAGCCCGTTCTCCGTGTCGGGCAAAATGGCTTCGGCCGGGCATTCCGGTTCGCACACGCCGCAGTCGATGCACTCGCTCGGATTGATGACCAGCATATTCTCGCCCTCGTAGAAACAGTCCACGGGACAGACCTCGACGCAATCCATATATTTGCAACGGATGCAGTTGTCGGTCACGACATAGGTCATCGTCAGGATACTCTTGAATACAGGATCGGTGGATGGGCGGCGTCCTGCTATGCTTGGCGCGCGTGAAGGTCAATGAGGATATTGTTGGCCGGGGAATGGCCCAGCTTCAGCCGCCGACCCGAAGTTCGTCGTAGCAGGCCTGGGCCTCGACGGCCGGGCCGCGGCGGTCCGGCAACTGCATGACGCGCACCACGCGCACGCAAGTGGGGTGCTGGCCGGGATAGGGAAAGGTGATGAGGTCGCCGGCGCGCACCGGCGTATGAGACCGTTCGATGCGGCGGCCGTTCAGTCGTATGTGGCCGTCCTGCGCCATTTTCTGCGCGACCGAACGGCTGTTCGCGAGGCGCGCGAACCACAGGAATTTGTCGATGCGCAGGCTGGGGCCGGCGATGGGCGCCGACGCCCGGTCAGCCATTGCGCCCCAGCAGGTCGGCGAGCCCCGCAAAGGCCAGGTTCCCGCCGGACGCGGGCGCGGACGGCGTCGCTGTATCCGCCCGCCTCGCCGTCGGCGCGGGGCGCTTGCCCCGGTCGTCCCGGCGGGGCGGCCGCGCCTTTTGCCGTCCCCGGAATGCCCAGTTCGCGCCGCCTTCGGCCGCTGGTTCGATCGCGCGGAAGCCCGCGCCGCGCATCAACTGGGCAAAACCCTCCTCGGACAGGCCGAGCGACACGATCTGCGGGCTGAGCGCGGTGAAGGCTTCGCCTTTCGCGATGGCCTCATGGGCCGCGCGCGCCATGCGTTCGGCCATGTCGATGCGCAGCATCTGGGGGCCGAAGGCACGAAAACCGGCGATGCGCGCGCCCATCTGGTCCAGCCGTTCGCCCGCCGGAATCAGGGTCAGGCCCGGCTGCGGCAGGGGCAGACATGGTTTGCCAAGTCGCGCCGACCCCAGCGCGGATCGCCACCGCGCGGCGCCCGGTTTCAGCAGGCCGGGATGGTAGATGTCGAGCACGCCGATCACGATCCCGGCGCGGCGCAGCAGGTGTCGCTGGTCCTTGTCCAGATGACCGAGCGCCGGATCGAGATCCGTGCGCGCGCTGATGCCGCCGGCATCGGCAAGCTGCGCGAACATGGCGCGGACGACCGGCGCGATGTCCGGGTCGATCGCGCTCTCGCTCATCTTCACCAGCGGAAGGAGGTGTTTCTGCCGCTGGGTTTCCAGCCATGCGGCGAGCCGCGCGCTCACCTGTTTCTGCTGGTCCTGGTCCAGCGCCATCAGCGCGCGGTCAAGGCGGATTTCCGGTGTCAGCAGCGTGGGCCCTGCATGGAGCGTGGCGATGGTCTGACCCTGCCAGCCGATGCCGGGCATCGCGCCGGCTTCGTCGATCATGATGAGGTCGCTATCCGTCGCGCCCAGCAATTCCTCTGCTTTCACCCGCAATATCCTTCCCAGACGACGCTCGGCCGCGGCCAGCAGCATCTTCCTGTCCTGGTGCCGACTTGCGGGATCGACCGAGAATCGAAATCCGTCAAGCCGTCCGATGCTTTCGCCGTCGACACAGACCGACCCGTCCGACTCGACCGTCACCGGCAGGGCGTTCGCATGCTGGCCGATGTCGCGCAACAGCACCGTCGTCCGCCGGTCCACGAACCGCTGGGTAAGCGCGCTGTGCAGCGCGTCTGACAACCGTTCTTCCAGCGCGCGGGTGCGTTCGGCCATCTCGGCCGGGTGCGCCAGCCAGTCCGGCCGGTGCGCGATGTAGGACCATGTCCGGGCAGCCGCGATTCGTCCCGCCAGCGTGTCGATATCGCCCTGGGGCGAATCGAGTCGGGCGACCTGTCCCGCGAACCAGTCGCGCGGGATATATCCGTCGCCTTCGGACAGGAACCGCCAGATGCGGCTGACGGTCCGGGCATGATGGTCCGGTCCCACCTTCTGGAAATCGGGCAGGCCGCAGGCCGCCCACAGCCGCGCCACCTGCGCGCGGCCCCGCGCCCGTTCCCCGACCAGCGGATCGCCGGCCAGGCGTTTGAGCACCGCCAGGTCGACCGCTTCGGGCGCGGCGCGCAGTTCAGGCCGGTCGGGCCGCGCTTCCAGGTCGGCGATCAACAGGTCGACAGTGTCGGTGCGCGGCGCGCCGTCGCGCCAATAAAGCTGCTCGACGGCCGGGAAACGATGTGCCTCGATCGCCTCGACCTCTTCCGCGGTGAAGGCCGCGCCGCCGTCTTCGCCGCCCAGGCTGCCGAAGGTGCCGTCGCGGTGATGCCGCCCGGCGCGGCCCGCGATCTGGGCCATTTCCGCCACCGTCAGCCGGCGCGACCGGCGGCCGTCGAATTTGCGGAGCGAGGCAAAGGCGACATGCGCGACGTCGAGGTTGAGGCCCATGCCGATGGCGTCGGTTGCGACCAGATAATCGACCTCGCCGTCCAGGAACATCTGGACCTGCGCGTTGCGGGTGCGCGGTGAAAGCGCGCCCATCACCACCGCCGCGCCGCCCCGGAAGCGGCGGAGCATTTCGGCCACGGCATAGACTTCCTCCGCCGAGAAGGCGACCACGGCGGAACGGCGGGGCAGGCGCGACAGCTTTTTCGCGCCGGCATAGGACAGGGTCGAAAACCGGGGCCGCCCGATGATGTTGACGTCGGGCACCAGCGCCTTGACCAGCCGGCCGATACTGGCCGATCCCAGGATCATCGTTTCCTCCCGGCCGCGCGCGCGCAGCAGCCGGTCGGTGAACACATGGCCCCGTTCGGGGTCCGCGCCCAGCTGTGCCTCGTCCAGCGCGACAAAGGCGTAATCGCCGCCGCCATCCGGCATCGATTCGGCGGTGCACAGAAAATAGCGGGCATGGGGCGGGACGATCTTTTCCTCGCCGGTGACGAGCGCGACCTGCGCGGCCCCCTTGATCGCGACCACCCGGTCATAGACTTCGCGCGCCAGCAGCCGCAGGGGAAAGCCCATCAGCCCGCTGGAATGGCCGCACATGCGCTCCACGGCCAGATGCGTCTTGCCGGTATTGGTCGGACCCAGCACCGCGGTGATGGGCGATCGCGCGAACTGGACCATGATGGCCCCTTATGTCGTGATGCGCGGGCAAAGGGCAAGGGGATGCGCGCGGGAAAGGCGGGAAGGCGGATGGAGCGGGGAGTGATGGAGAGGGCGGCAGCGCCCGATCTGCGCCTGTCCCCGCCCTGCCACGGCTTGTCGCATGTTCGTGCGGGGCGGCACATCTTTATTTGACTTTAACCTTGAGCGTTCACAACGGTCTGGCCTCCCGCAGGGCGCGGGGGTCGTCGCACCCGTGACCATGGCGCCCAAGACGGTGCCGGAATGCGACGATATCGAATTGTGACGCCGAAAGGCCGGGGGGCTGCCCGCTTGTTCCAGGAAAGCCAGTGGGATTCACAAGGCGGCGCATCCGCTTCGCTATGGCTGGCCGATTCGGCGCTGTCCGATGCGGCCCGTCGCGCCCCGCATGAACGGTCATGGCGCGCGCGCCTGCGCCATTGGGCCGACGAAGTCGTCCTGGTGCCCGACCTTGGGCAGCAGGTCGGCAGCCTGCAATGGTTTCGCGGCCTTGCGACCTGTTTCGGCCTGTGTGGCGCAGCCATCGCCACCTTCCCCGGATTTCAGCCGGTGCCGGGCACGCCCGCGCCGGTGATGGGCGACGCGCAGTTCGATGAGATTCGCAGCCAGATGATCACGCCGCTGGCGCTGGGCGCCGACAGCGGCCGCCGCATGGGCGCGACCGATGCCGTCCAGCCGCTGCGTGAAACGCCTGAGCGTCCGCAGATCGCCCTGTCCGCGCAGATCGGCACCAGCGATACGCTGGGCCGCGCATTGTCGCGCGCCGGCGTGAGCGGCGGCGACGTGACGGCGGTGATGGCGCTGGTCGGCGGCGACATCGCCGGCGGCATGAAGCCGGGCACGTCGCTCGACCTCATCCTGGGACGGCGGGTCAGTCGCGACCGGCCCCGCCCGCTCGACCACCTTGCCTTCCGGGCGCGGCTCGACCTGGGGGTGGAAATCGATCGCGTGGCCGGCGCCCTGCAGGTGAAGCGCATCCCGATCCGCGTCGACGACACGCCGCTGCGCATCCGGGGCGTCGTGGGGGACAGCCTTTATCGGTCCGCCCGCGCGGCCGGCGCCCCGCCCAAGGCGATCCAGTCCTTCCTGCGGATCATCGCGCGTCAGGTCGATCTGGGCGCGATCGGCGCGGGCGACCGCTTTGATATCATCACCGCCTACCGTCATGCCGAAACCGGCGATGTGGAGGTGGGCGAACTGCTCTATGCAGGGTTGCAGCGTAGCCGCGGCAAGGCGATCGACATGCTCCGGTGGACGAAGGACGGCCGGACCGAATGGTTCGAAGCGTCGGGCGTGGGCGAACGGCGCGGCGTCCTGTCGGCGCCGGTGGCGGGTCGCCAGTCGTCGGGATTCGGCATGCGCCGCCATCCGATACTGGGCTATACCCGCATGCATGCCGGCGTCGATTTCGCGGCCCGGTACGGATCGCCCATCTATGCCGTGACCGACGGCGTCGTCGCCTTTGCCGGCCGGCATGGGGGGCATGGCAATTTCGTTCGCATCCAGCACGGCGGCGGTCTGGCCACGGGCTATGCCCATATGAGCCGGATCGCGGCGGCGGCGGGCCAGCGTGTCCGGCGCGGTCAGGTGATCGGCTATGTCGGGTCCACCGGCCTGTCCACCGGGCCGCATCTGCATTATGAACTGTATCGCAACGGCCGGGCGATCAATCCGATGTCGGTGAAATTCACGACGACGGCGCAACTCGCCGGGCGCGACCTTGCCGCCTTCCGCGCGCGGCTGGCGGAACTTAAAGGGTTGCGCGCCGGCGTGCGGGACCGGTTCGCCGCGCACGCGTCCCCGTCGCCTGTACATGCGCCCGCCGTCGCGCCGGCATCGGCCCTGGCCCTTGCCGGCGAATAAGGCGCTTTGCGCACCGCCCGCCGTCCGCTAACGCGCGGGGATGACCACCCCGGCTGCTGTCCCGATCACCGCCATTCTGCTGGCCGGCGCGCGGCCGCTTCCTGATCCGCTGGCGCGTGCGGCCGGTGTCGCGGTAAAGGCGCTCGTCCCGGTCGCGGGCGATCCGATGATCAATCGTCCCGCCCGCGCGCTGCTGGACCATCCCGCGATCGGGCGGGTGATCGTGCTGACACAATCCCCCGATCTGCTCGTGGAGGATGCGGCGACGGCATGGCTGGCCGATCATCCGCGCGTCATGTTTGAACGGGGCGGGGCGGGCATCGCCTCCTCGTTGCTGGCGCTGCTGGACCGGCCGGATGTGACCTTTCCCCTGTTGATGACCACGGCGGACCATGTGCTGCTGGACCGCGCGATGCTGGACCAGATGGTGACGCAGGCGTCCGGCGCGGACATCGCCGTGGCGATGGTGGAGCGGCGCACGCTGCTGGCGCGCTATCCAGCGTCGCGCCGGACATGGCTGAAATTCCGGGACGGCTGGTGGTCGGGTGCCAACCTGTTCTGGTTCGGAAGTACGGCCGCGCGCCCGGCGATCGCGCTGTGGCAGGATGTGGAGCAGGACCGGAAGAAGGGGTGGAAGGTGCTGGCCGCCTTTGGACCGCTGCCGCTGCTCGGCGCGCTGCTGCGGATATTGACCCTTCGGGGAGGGATCGCCCGCATGGGGCGGCGCATGGGGCTGACCGCGCGGCTGGTGGCGATGGATCAGGCGGAAGCCTGCATCGACGCCGACAAGCCCGCTGACGTGGCGCTGATCGAATCGATCCTGGCCTCCCGCGCGGGCTGAGCCTTTGGCCCGGTCAGCGCGGCGGCGGGGACAGCGCCTTGCGCGTCGCCATACGCATCAGCACGAACGTGACGCCTGCCGCCGCGATATTTGCCGCCGCCGCGCCGATCGTGCCATATAAGGGCAGCAATATGGCGAGCAGGACCAGCAACAGCGCCGTGGACAGCGCCGTGATCCGCAGCGACAGGCCGGCGCCGTCCGTCGCCATCAGCAGCGGGCGATAGCTGACGCCGACCAGTTCGATCGAGGCGGCGATGCCGAGCAGCAGCAGCAGGGGATAGGCGGGCAGGAAGTCCGGCCCCGCGACCAGACCCAGCAGCGGACGGCCCAGCAGCGCCGTCAGTGCGATGATGATCGCGCCGGCGATCAGCGACAGACGGTTGGTGCGGCGAAACAGGGCGCGCAACTGCTCCATCCCCTGCGTCGCATGGGCGCGGGACAATTCGACAAAGATGCTGCGCGACAGCAGGGTCGATATTTTCGCCAGCGCGTTGCTCAACTGGCTGGCGAAGCGATAGAGGCCCGCGCCGGTCGGCCCGACAAAGGCGCCGATGATGAGCACCGCGACCTGCTGGCCCATCGATGCCATGGTCGTTTGCAGGTTGGTGGAGGTCAGGAACGAGACGATGCCCGGATTTTCCCGCCGCGCGTCCATCGCCCGCCCGGCGCGCCAGCTGCCCATGCGCCCGCGCCCCTCGCGCAGCGCCAGTCCCCAATAGCTGATCGCGCAGAGCAGTTCCGCCGCGGCCCAGCCCAGCAGGAAGCCGGTGATCGTGGGCATCAGGAACAGCGCCAGCACTGCGGCGATCATCCGCCCGATCGGGATCATGGTTTCGGCGAGCGCGCTCGCGTCGAACCGGTCGAACAGGCGCAGCACCCCGGTCGGCGAGGATCGGATGGTCAGCATCATCACCATGCAGAACAACACCGCCTGCGTCCCCATTTCGCGCGACAGGCCCATCATCGGCCCGAAGAGGAGGACCGCGCCCGCGGCCAGCAGGCTGCCGACCAGGGCGGACGCCAGGTCGATCAGTATACAGAAACGCAGCAGCCGGTTCAGCGCGTCGAGGCGGCCTTCGGAAAGATGAGCCTGTCCGAACCGGATGATGATCTGCCAGCTGTCGAACGTCATCAGCGTCTTGATCGCCTGCGCGGCGCTCAGGACCAGCGCGAACCGGCCGAAATCAGCGACGCCCAGCGTGCGTGTGACAATGGCGAGATAGGCAAGGCTGAGAACGGCGCCCACGCCCTTGCCTCCCAGCAGCCAGCCGGTATTGGCCAGGATGCGCGCGAACCCGTCGCCGCCCCCTTCGCCGCTCCCGCCGCCCTTATGCCTGATCTTCATTCGCCGCCGGGCCTTCATGAACGCCGCCGGCCGTGCCGACGCGCGCTGTCTAGGCGGTTGGAAGGGATTCGGCAATTCGTCGCGCCGATCGGACGGCGGCTTGTCGGGGATGCGTGCTTTGCTTTACAGCGCCGGACATGACGATCAGCAAAGCCATCATCCTTTCAGCCGGTCAGGGCTCGCGCCTCCTGCCGCTGACCCGCGACATCCCCAAATGCATGATCGACCTCAACGGCCGCACGCTGATCGGCTGGCAAATCGCGGCGCTGGTCGCCAATGGCGTGACCGACATCGTCGTGGTCACGGGCTTTCGCACCGAGCGGGTGGAGGACCACGCGCTTCAACTGTACCGGGAAACCGGCGCGCGCATCCGCACGCTGTTCAACCCCTTCTTCCAGGTGGCGGACAATCTGGGCACCTGCTGGATCGCGCGGGAGGAGATGGATCGCGACTTCATCATCCTGAACGGCGACACCATCGTATCGGATGAGATCGTGGCGAAGCTGATCGCGGGCGCGCGCGATGCCGTCACCGTCACCGTGGACGTCAAGGCCGACTATGACGATGACGACATGAAGGTGAACCGGGACGAAAGCGGCCGGCTGCATGCGATCGGCAAAAAGCTGCTGCCGCCCGACACCAACGCCGAATCGATCGGCATGCTGGCGTTTACGGGTGAGGGGCCGGCGATCTTTCGCAGTCAGGTCGACCAGATGATGCGCACGCCGGAGGGGGTGGAGCGCTGGTATCTGCGCGCCATCGACCTGATCGCGAAGGGCAACCGTGTCGGCACCGTGTCGATCGAGGGGCTCGGCTGGCAGGAGGTCGATTTCCCCCAGGATGTCGAGGCCGCCCTGACGCTGACGGCACGGTGGACGGCGGAAGGCCGCTACGCGAAATAGGGTTTGAGCCAGCCGGTCAGGCTTGCGATCTGCCCTTCGTCCAGCTTCACTGCCGCGGACAGGTCGGGCTGTGCGGGCCAGCCGCCGTCGGTGACGGTGACGCCCTGCGCGCTGCGCTCCCCGTCGTAGCGGGGCAGGACATGGAAATGGACCTGTTTGTCGACCATCATCAGCATCAGGTAGTTGATCCGTTCATATCCCACGGCGGCGCGCAGCGCGCGTTCGATCGTCCCGGTGACGACGGCCAGTTCGGCATGCGCCTGCGCCGGCAGGTCGCCAAAGGCCGTTGCATCGGACTTCGCCGCGAGCACCAGCGCGCCCAGCGTCGGCTGGGCCGGGCGCAGCAGCACGACCCAATGATCATATTCGGCGACCAGAGTGGCGGGCCAGCCGAATTTGACGATGGTGTCGTTCATGCCTGCTGCTCCAGCCAACTGGTGACCGGCTGCCCCCGCCACCGCGCGGCATAGGCCTGTAACAGGCGGACGGCATGGACCATCAGCGAGATCGCCGTCCACCAGGCCAGCGCGATCAGGCCGATGTCCGGCCGGCCGAGCAGCAGCGCGACGAACAGGATGACCATGTTCGGATTGCGCCGGGCGGTGATCAGGCGGAACCAGGTGTCGAAACGCTGCCAGACATGGATGTGCATGCCGTCAAAGGCGCGCATGAACGCCCCTTCTATCGCGCGCTGGAGGACATAGCCGGCGAGGATGACCCCCATCACCACCCAGAATTCCTGCGGCGGCAGGGCAAGGCCCCATGCCGACAGGCCTATGCCCCAGCCGTACCACCAGAAGGGCGGGTGGATAAGATCGATGCCATGGTCGAACACATTGCCCCATTTCGAGGAGGTGATCGTACAGCGTGCAAGCTTGCCGTCGACCGTGTCGAGGACCATGAACACGAAGCCGACCAGCAGCCCCGTCCAGTACAGGCCCTGCGCGAAGAGTAGCGTCGCCGCGACGCAGCCGACCGCGCCGATGGCCGTCACCATGTTGGGCGACAGGCCGATCCGCGCCGCCAGCCGGGTCAGGTGGAACGCCAGTTGCGGCCAGAGATATTTGGTGAGCAGGTCGGTGACGCCCTTGTACGACGCCTTGTAGCTGGCCTGTTCGATCGCGGGGACATTGGCCCTGGTCAGCGGGATGAGGAACGGCCACTCCCGTTTGCGCAGGGCCTTGTTGTAGAAATCCTTGTGATCCTCCGCCCGGACCTGTTGAAGTTCGCCGGGCAATGCACCGGACGCCATCGCCTGCGCGGCGTCGCCGGCCGCGGCGGTGACATGCGCGATCGCTGGCGTGCCGTCGATCGTCAGCACACAGCCGGGCCGCTCCACCATGAAACGAAGCCATTGCGGGTCGAACGCATAAGCGCTGTTGATCAGCAGCGCCGGACGTTGGGCGGGCGCTTCGTCCCCTGCCCCGTCATCCATCGCCAGCCCGTCGGCGGCGGCGATCCGGCGGACGCGCTCATGCAGGGTAACGCCCCAGAGGCGGATGGGGTTTTCGCCGATCAGGCGAACGGTGGGAGTGTGATTCATCAGCCGCGATTAACGCGTTTGCCGGGCTGGCGAAAGCGTGGGATCGGGAGAGTGTCCCCCGGTCCGCCACGTTCCCGGCAAAGTTCGTGGAAAAGCGCGATATAGCGGGCAGCCGAAGCGGGCAGGGTATAGGGTCGCGCCAATGGCTCCAGCAGCGACGGGTCGGGTTGCGGCCGGGCGAGCATGTCCGATATCGCCCGGGAAAGGCGCGTGGGGTCGTTGAGCGGCACGACCCGTCCGACCTGATCGTCGGATATCAGCGGGCGGATGGCGGGAGAGCAGTCCGTCGCGACGACGGGCAGTCCGGCGGCGAATGCTTCGATGATGACCGAAGGAAAGCCTTCATAATCGGACGGCAGAACGAACAGGCGCGCCAGCCGAAAATGGGGGATGACGTCCGGCGCATAGCCCGCGAACCGGACGCGGTGCGCCACGCCCAGTGTCCGGGCCAGCGCCACGAGTTCGTCGCGCAGCGGCCCTTCCCCCAGGATCGTCAGGTCGACGGCGTCGGGCAGGAGCGTGAGGGCGGCGAGCAGCGACGGGAAATTCTTTTGCTTCATCAGCCGTCCGGCGGTGATCAGCGTGGTGGCGCGGGGCTGTTCGCCGGCGGGGTCCGGCATGGATACGGGACGGGGGACGCGGTCCGGCGCGTTGTCCAGCGCCGGTTGCGGGATCGTCACATAACGCACCTGCCCACCGCCTAGCACCCGGCGCGTTTCGTCGAGGAATGCCGGCATCATCACGACGATCCGGTCCAGGAAACGCGCTTTCCACTTCAGCGCGGTGATCCGCAGGATCGCGCGCCGCCATTTTTCGCGCCGGCGTATGACGACATTGCTGATCTTCCCCACGATGGCGGGCGGACGGCGCATCGCCAGCTTCACCACGGCGGCGATCTCGAAATAATAATTGCCGGGCAGGAACAGCAGGTCGGGCGGGTCCGCGCGGCATTGCCGCAGGACATGCCGTGCCAGAGGCCAGCGGGTCAGGCTGCGTGTCAACGGTGTTTCGGGCACCACCGGCGTCATGCCGTCAGGCACCATGGTCCGCAGCGGGCCGTCCCCCGATCCGGCGACCAGTGTCACCCGGCACCCCTGTTGCCGCCATGCGCCGGCGAGCCGGATGGCGATGCGCTTGGCGCCGCCCAGCGTGAAATCCTGGATGACCACCATGATGTGCATCGGCGGGGCGGGCGGGGGCGTGATGGGCATGGATGGCGACGTCCTGTGGGCGCTGCGGATAGTAGGGAACCCCATCTGGAAAGGCGAGGTTCCGTTCGCCGGAACAGCGACCGGCGTTCGTCATGGCGTTGTTTTGGGGTCGCGGCGATGACGCAAATGCAAAAAAGGCGGGCTATAGGGCTTTCCCGATCGCGTCCGTTTGGCTATCGCGCGCCTAACAGACAAGGAAAGCGATAATGGCTGAATTCTCTTTGCCCAAGAATAGCAAGATTTCCGGCAAGGGCGTGACCCATAAGGCGCCTGAGGGCGCGCGCAACGTGCGTAGCTTCAAAGTCTATCGCTACGATCCTGAATCCGGTCAGAACCCGCGGTACGACACGTTCGAGATCGACCTGGACCAATGCGGCCCGATGGTTCTGGACGCGCTGCTCAAGATCAAGAATGAATATGACCCGACCCTGACGTTCCGCCGGTCCTGCCGGGAAGGGATTTGCGGGTCCTGCTCGATGAACATGAACGGCAAGAACGGGCTGGCCTGCACCACCGCGATCGACGAATGTTCGGGCAAGGACGTGCGTATCACCCCGTTGCCGCATATGGACGTCATCAAGGATCTGGTTCCTGACTTCACCCATTTCTACGCGCAGTATAATTCCATTCAGCCCTGGCTGAAGACTGTGTCGCCGCCGCCGTCGGGCAAGGAACGGCTGCAATCCCCGGCTGACCGCGAAAAGCTGGACGGGTTGTACGAATGCATCCTGTGCGCCTGCTGCTCGACCAGCTGCCCCAGCTACTGGTGGAATTCGGACAAGTTCCTGGGGCCGGCCATCCTGCTGCAGGCCTATCGCTGGCTGGCGGACAGCCGCGACGAATATACCGGGGATCGTCTGGACGAGCTGGAGGACCCCTTCCGCCTGTATCGCTGCCACACCATCATGAATTGCGCGAATGTCTGTCCCAAGGGGCTGAGCCCGGCCAAGGCGATCGCCGAAACCAAGAAGATGATGGTCGAGCGGCAGCTCTGACCCGGAGCGGCGGGGTGCCGGGCGCCGCCGAAATGCTGAGGCCCGTCGTGGACGGCCCCTGGTCGGGGTGGTCGCAATGGCAGCCGCCTGAATGCAGCACTTTCATTCGCTCGCTCGGGTCCAGCTATGTACGCGGCGCGGGGCCGAGAAAGGCCATCGTCGCTTTTCCGACCAGTGCTGCCCATTGCAACGGGCTGGGCGTGTTGCACGGCGGTTTTGTAGCCAGCTTTGCCGATCACGCCTATTCCGTTGCTCTGGCTGCGATGGAGCGTCCCGGTGGCGTGGCCAATCTGACCGTTGATCTTGGCATGCAGTATTTTGGAACCGGGCGCCCTGGCGCGCCGCTTGTCGGGGATGTCGAGTTGCTGCGGGAAACCGGGCGCATGCTGTTCCTGCGTATGACCGTTTCCCAGGAGGGAGAGGTGATCGCCGCGTCGAGCGTCACCATGCGCAAGCTGGCGGGCGCGGCATGACGGGCGTGATCGATCGCTATCGCCGTCTGGTAGCCGATGGGGAATTGCGTGCCGACCCCGATCAGGAAGCGGCGGCGCTGCGGCTGGACCGGTTGCAGAAGGAACTGGAGGCGGTCCCCGCGCGCGGGTCGATGCTGTCGAAACTGATGCGCAAGGCACCGCCGCCGCCGCGCGGCCTGTATATGTGGGGCGGCGTCGGGCGCGGTAAATCGATGCTCATGGACCTGTTCTTCGATACGGTAGCGGTGCATCGCAAGCGGCGCGCGCATTTTCATGAATTCATGCTCGACGTCCATGCCCGGCTGGCGCTGGCGCGCAAGTCGGAAAAGGGCGATCCCATTCCGCCGGTGGTCGATTCGCTCGCGGACGAGGCGCGGCTGCTCTGCTTCGATGAAATGGTGGTCAACAATATGGCGGATGCGGCGATCATGTCGCGGTTGTTCGCCGGGCTGCTCGACAAGAGGGTGACCATCGTCACCACGTCGAACCGCGCGCCGGACGAGCTGTACAAGAACGGCCTGAACCGCCAGCTTTTCCTGCCCTTCATAGAGTTGATCAAGGCCAGTCTGGACGTCATGACGCTGGATGGGCCGGTCGACTATCGGCTCGACCGGCTGGGCGACGCGCGGTTGTGGCACAGCCCCAACGGCCCGGTCGCGACCGCCGCCTTGTCGGAGGCCTTTTTTCGCCTGACCGATTATCCGCCGGGAGATCGCGCCAATGTCCCGTCGGAGGAGCTGGCGGTTCAGGGCGGCCGCACGCTGCATGTGCCAAAAAGCCTGAAGGGGGTCGCCGTCTTCTCGTTCAAGCGACTGTGTGCCGAGGCGCGCGGCGCGCCCGATTATCTGGCGATTGCCCGGCGTTTCCACACGGTGATCATCGTCGGCATTCCGGTGCTGGGCCCGGACAATCGCAACGAAGCGGCGCGGTTCGTAACGCTGATCGATGCATTGTACGAATATAAGGTGAAGCTGCTGGCGTCGGCCGATGCCGAACCTGCGATGCTTTATCGGCAAGGTGACGGCGCGTTCGAGTTCGAGCGTACCGTGTCCCGGCTGATGGAAATGCAGTCGGACGATTATTTGGCGTTGGGCCACGGACCCAAATGACCGCCGTCGCAGCGTGACCGGCCGACGATATGCTGGTATGGAGTCGAAAATAGACCGGACCCCTCCCATTGCGGGGGAGGAGTCCGGCAGGTGGCCGCTGCAGGGAAAGTCCGAACGCCAGGGTAGGAGCGTCGGTAAACAGGGGCAGATGTCCTTTTAATGCAATTGCGAATGATTTGCAAAGATAAATTTCACTGGCGGGTCGCCCATAGTTGAAACCTTTACGATATGGGCTTAAGCGGGCCTCAATTCCAAAATCGGACTTGGAGGATGACACGCATATGGCCCGTAAAAAGATAGCGCTTATCGGCGCTGGCAATATTGGCGGCACGCTCGCGCATCTCGCTGCGCTCAAGGGGCTTGGCGACATCGTCCTCTTCGACGTTGTGGAGGGCGTGCCCCAGGGCAAGGCGCTCGACCTGTCGCAATGCGGCCCGGTCGAAGGGTTCGATGCCAGCATCACGGGTTCGAACGACTATGCCGACATCGCCGGCGCCGACGTGATCATCGTCACGGCAGGCGTTGCGCGCAAGCCGGGCATGAGCCGCGACGACCTGCTCGGCATCAACCTCAAGGTCATGAAGGCCGTGGGCGAGGGCATCAAGGCCAATGCGCCTGACGCTTTCGTCATCTGCATCACTAACCCGCTCGACGCGATGGTCTGGGCCCTGCGCGAATTTTCCGGTCTGCCCACGAACAAGGTCGTCGGCATGGCGGGTGTGCTCGATTCCGCTCGTTTCAGCCATTTCCTGGCCGAAGAGTTCCAGGTGTCGGTCAAGGAAGTCAACAGCTTCGTGCTGGGCGGCCATGGCGACACGATGGTGCCGGTCGCGCAATATTCGACCGTCGCGGGCATCCCCATTCCCGACCTGATCAAGATGGGCCGGTCGACCAAGGAGCGTATCGACGCCATCGTCGCGCGCACGCGCTCGGGCGGAGGGGAGATTGTCGGCCTGCTCAAGACCGGATCGGCCTTCTATGCGCCCGCGACCAGCGGCATCGCCATGGCGGAGGCCTATCTGTATGACCAGAAGCGCCTGCTGCCTTGCGCCGCGCATGTGAGCGGCCAATATGGTGTCGACAATCTCTATGTCGGCGTGCCGGTCATCATCGGCAAGGACGGCGTGGAGCAGGTTGTCGAGATCGAGCTGGACGAGGAGGCGAAGGCCAATCTCCAGGTGTCGGTCGATGCCGTCAAGGAATTGCTGGTGGCGTGCAAGGGTATCGACCCCTCGCTCGCCTGAGCCCGAGAAGCTGCACCGGTCCGCCTTCAGGTAAAGTGCGCAGCCTGAGGCGGGCTGACTATCAATCCCAAAGTGCCACGTCACAGAGGATGAAGGGACACGCATGTCCATTCTGGTGAACAAGAACACCAAGGTCATTACCCAGGGGATGACCGGTGCCACCGGCACCTTCCACACCGAACAGGCGTTGGCCTATGGCACGCAAATGGTTGCGGGCGTGACCCCCGGCAAGGGCGGAAGCACCCATATCGGCCTGCCCATGTTCGACACGGTTGCCGAGGCGAAGCACGCGACGGACGCCGATGCGTCGGTCGTGTACGTGCCGCCGCCATTCGCCGCCGATTCGATCCTGGAAGCCATCGATGCCGAAATTCCGCTGATCATCTGCATCACCGAAGGTATCCCGGTGCTCGACATGGTGCGGGTGAAACGCGCTCTGTCCGGCAGCAAGTCGCGCCTGATCGGCCCGAACTGCCCCGGCGTGCTGACCCCCAATGAATGCAAGATCGGGATTATGCCCGGCAGCATCTTCAAGGCGGGCAGCGTCGGCGTCGTGTCTCGCTCGGGCACGCTGACCTATGAAGCAGTGTTCCAAACCAGCGCCGCGGGTCTGGGCCAGACCACGGCGGTCGGCATTGGCGGCGACCCGGTCAATGGCACCAACTTCATCGACGTGCTGGAACTGTTCCTGGCTGACGAAGCGACGCAGTCGATCATCATGATCGGCGAAATCGGCGGCGACGCCGAGGAGCAGGCGGCGCAGTTCCTGATCGACGAGGCCAAGCGGGGCCGCAAGAAGCCGATGGCCGGCTTCATCGCGGGCCGCACGGCGCCTCCGGGCCGTCGCATGGGCCATGCCGGCGCGATCGTGTCGGGCGGCAAGGGCGACGCGGAAAGCAAGATTGCGGCCATGGAAGCGGCCGGCATCAAGGTCGCGTCGGGTCCGTCGGAACTGGGTTCGACGCTGGTCGAGGTCCTGAAGGGCTGACACGCGCCGTTGGCGGCCGGGCTGCACCCCGGCCGCCATTTTACCGCTCCGCTTCTGCACGCGGTACGGATGGAAATGGGTGAGGCATGGGATACGAGCATCAGGATTTCGAGGCTGAGCAGGGACCGAGTTGGGCACGGACCAACTGGCCGCCGGTCGATACCGATGACCTGACCGGTGCGCTGGATCCCACGCAGATGCAGGTGGCCGTGAAGGCCGCGGCCAAGGCTTCGGGCAAGTCGCTGTCTGACGCGGATATCGCCGAAGCCGCCGGTGACGCCATCCGCGCGCAGATGCTGATCCGCACCTATCGCGTCCGGGGGCATCTGGCCGCCAATCTCGATCCGCTCGGCCTGACCCAGCGCGATCTGCCGGCCGATCTGACCCCGGCCTATCATGGCCTGACGCAGCTCGATAAGAAAGTCTATCTGGGCGGCACTCTGGGCATGGATTATGCCACGGTGCGCGAGATCGTCGCCATTCTCCAGCGCAATTACTGCGGCAATGTCGGCCTGGAATATATGCATATCGCCGATGTGGAGGAGCGCCGCTTCCTGCAGGAGCGGATGGAAGGCAAGGACAAGGAAATCATCTTCACGCCCGAGGGCAAGAAGGCGATCCTGTCCAAGGTGATCCAGGCCGAGCAGTATGAGAAATTCCTCGGCCGCAAATATGTGGGCACCAAGCGTTTCGGCCTGGATGGCGGCGAATCGATGATCCCCGCGCTCGAAGCGGTCATTAAATATGGCGGCGCGGGCGGCGTGCGGGAAATCGTGTTCGGCATGGCCCATCGTGGTCGGCTGAACGTGCTGGCGAATGTGATGGCCAAGGGCTTTCGCGTTATCTTCCACGAATTTTCTGGCGGCACCGCCAATCCCGAAGATGTCGGCGGTTCGGGTGACGTCAAATATCATCTTGGAACCAGTACCGACCGGGAATTCGACGGCACGCGCGTGCACATGTCGCTGGTGCCGAACCCGTCGCATCTCGAAACGGTCGACCCTATCGTGCTGGGCAAGGTCCGCGCGCAGCAGGTGTTCCGCGACGATCTGGGCAGGCATGAGCAGTCGCTGCCGGTGCTGATCCACGGCGACGCCGCCTTTGCGGGTCAGGGGATCGTCTGGGAATGCTTCGGTTTTTCCGACATTCGTGGTTATAATACCGGCGGCTGCATCCATTTCGTCGTCAACAATCAGGTGGGTTTCACCACAAGCCCGCAATTCGCGCGCTCGTCGCCCTATCCGTCGGACGTGGCGAAGGGGGTGCAGGCGCCCATTCTGCACGTCAACGGCGACGACCCGGAGGCTGTGACCTTCGCCTGCAAGCTGGCGATTGAATATCGTCAGACCTTCCATCGCGACATCGTCATCGACATGTGGTGCTATCGCCGCTTCGGGCATAATGAGGGCGATGAACCCAGCTTCACCCAGCCGCTGATGTATGCGCGCATTCGCCAGCATCCGCCGGTCAGCGACGTATATTCCACGCGCCTGAAGGCCGAAGGGGTCGTCGACGATGATTTCGTCAACACGATCACCGGCGATTTCGTCAACCACCTGGAGGAAGAGTTCGAGGCGGCCAAAAGCTATAAGGCCAACAAGGCGGACTGGTTCGCCGGCCGCTGGTCGGGTCTGCACAAGCCGGCCGACGCGGAAACCGCGCGTCAGAATGTGGAAACCGCGATCAGCGCCAAGCTGTTCGAAAGCCTGGGCAAGACGCTGACCACCGTTCCCGAAGGGCATAATGTCCACAAGACATTGCGCCGCGTGATCGATTCCAAGGCGGAGATGTTCCGTACGGGCGAGAATTTCGACTGGGCGACCGGCGAGGCGCTGGCGTTCGGTTCGCTGCTGTCGGAAGGTTATGGCGTCCGGCTGTCCGGGCAGGATTCGGGGCGCGGCACCTTTTCGCAGCGGCATGCGGTCTGGGTCGATCAGGATACGGAGCAGAAATATATTCCGCTGTCGTCGGTCCGGCATGGCCGGTTCGATGTGCTGGACAGCCCGCTGTCCGAATATGGCGTGCTGGGGTTCGAATATGGCTATGCCATGGCCGACCCCAAGACGCTGGTGCTGTGGGAAGCGCAGTTCGGCGATTTCGCGAACGGCGCGCAGATCATCTTCGACCAATATATCGCGTCTTCGGAAAGCAAATGGCTGCGTGCCAACGGTATCGTCTGCCTGCTGCCGCATGGTTATGAAGGGCAGGGGCCGGAACATAGTTCGGCGCGTCTGGAACGTTTCCTCCAGCTTTGCGCGGAGGGCAATATCCAGGTCGCCAACTGCACGACGCCGGCCAATTATTTCCACATCCTGCG
>JBFWMJ010000037.1:0-22685 GCA_050251675.1 Sphingobium sp. | reverse complement strand
CAACCCCCGCCAGCCGCGTGGCGGCATCGCTGAAACGCGTCATCGGCCCGATAATATCTGTCGCAGCACGGCCTTCAGCACGGGCGTAACCCGCGCCAGCCCGCCTGCGATGATCGCCTCGCCCAAGGCCTCGCGCGACAACGCCTCGCGCTCGACCAGACAATGCCACAACAGCGCAACCATCTCGGACAGCGACAATCCGCCATCCGCCGCCCGCTCCACCAGCGCGAACAACGGGCCCAGCTCCTCCTCGGCCGCCACCAGCGCGGCAAAGCTCGGCCGCAACAACAGGGTATCGCCGCCCACGGTCAACGCGGCTTCGCCCCGCGCGGCGTTGGCGCCGCTCATGCGCTGATCACCGCCCCGGAACTCTCCAGGCTCACCGCATAATTGCGCTCGCCATTATAATCGCCGGCATAATCCAGCCGGGTCACCAGAAACCTGCCGCGCATCGTCTCGCCGCTCTCGAAGCTCAGCTCGAAATCGTCGATCGTGCCGGACAGCGCATGATTGCGGATGCGGACCTCGGCGGCCGATCCGGTGAAGATGCCGGCGGCGGATACGCTCACCGATCGCACGCCCGCACCGGACAGCAATTCGCGCCAGCCGCCCGAATCCTTGCTGGTGACGTTCACCGCCTCGCCGTTCACGGACAATTGGGTGGTACGCATGCCGGCAACCGTCGCATAGGCGGCGGGGACCGCGCCGTCGCCCACCTTCAACAGAAACGCACTTCCTTTTTCGACGCCCATGGCGCATCCTCCTGTCGATTGGATCAAACTCGAATCATGGTATGGAGAGGGTCTGGTGCTGCTCATTGCCCCCATGATGCTGATGCTCGCGCCAGCCGTGCCGGCCGATCCGCTGGGCACCGCACGCAAAGCCTATTCGCAATGCCTGTCCGCCCTGGTTCAGCCTTCACTGAACCAGAAAATGCCGCTCGCCGATTTTCAGGCATCGCTGAAACGCCAGTGCGGGGACAAGGAAGCGGCGTACCGCAACGCCATAATCGCCGACGACAAGGCGGCGGGCATGTCGGCCAGCGACGCCGCGTCCGACGCTGACGATCAGGTGTCGGAATATGTGGACAAGATCGTCGCGGAATATGAGGATTATTTGACCTCCTGATCCTCGCGCACGGCCCTGATCCGATAATCGATCACGGCCTGCCACCCCTCCTCGCCCCGCTTGCCGATCCTGGCGATGCGGCACCGCATCGGCCGCGCGGTGACGATCCGCCACCCGCCTCCCGCGCGGGTCATGGCCTGCAATGCCGGATCGACGCGCGCAACCAACGCTTCCAGCCGCGCGGGTCCGTCCCGTGCGTCATGCAGGCTGATCGCCACGCCTATCTCGCGCCCGTCGATATCTTTGGCGCCCCATTGCGACCCCGTGCAATCGCCGACCACGGCATAGGGCGCGCTCGCCCGCGCCGGCAAGCCGTCGAACAGGGCATTGATCCCATCCATCAGCATGGCATCGCCCTTCAGCGCGGCGACCACCGCCGCGCGTATCGCCAGTTCCGCGCTCATATCTCGCCTCGCCCCGCCTCTCGCAACGCCGGTTCATTCATCCAGCGCCGCCACAATCCCCGTCCCGACGCGCGTATCGCCTCGCCCTCGACCACGACATGCGCGACCCCGGCCAGGCGCAGGCTGCGCGCAATGGCCGCGCGCAACCGTTCGGCCCGGCGTTCCGCCGCGACGTCCACCCGCGCCCGCCACATCCCCTTCATGCCAGCCGCATCCGCCGCCATGGCCGCCACAGCGCGCTCACCACGGCCGGGGGCGGCGACGCGCCGTCGCCGGCCCGACTGGCATGATGGTCAGCCGCCAGTCGCACAATTCCCTGCCGGATCGGCTCAGGCAGGCCGTTCATCTCTTCCGCCATGCCGGCCCGATATCGCACCTGGACCGGCTTTCCCTGCACATCGGGCGCCATCACCCTGATCCAGCCCTCACCATCCCCATCGATGTCGATCGCATAGCTGTCGGCCGCCAGCGCCATCGCCGCACCCTGCGTATCGATCACCGCCATGCCGTCGATTGCGATCACCGGCCGTACCGCCAGCCGCGTCCATCCCCGCCGGGCCGTCACCGTTTCCCGCGCCGCGCGCACGATCAGCCACTGGCCGATAAACTGCTCGCAAAGCGCCGCCGCGCCGCGCAGCAATCCGGCCAGCAGAGCGTCCTCATCGCTCCCCCCTATCCGCAGATAGGCCTTCAGTTCCGCCAGCGAAACCGCCAGCGCACCACCGTCATCCTGTGTCGGCATCATCGCTCCTCCACCCGGAAATGGATCGACCGCTCGTCGACCTGCCCGTCGGACAGCGTAACCCTGTTGGTCGCCCGGTACAGCCGGCCGATGCGCCCGCCGCTCAACCGGACGCTGGTGCGCTGCGGCTCGAACGCCTGGGCATCGACCATGACTCCACCCTCTTCGTCCGGCGTAACCGTCCACAAGCTGGCGACGACGCTTTGCCCGGACAGATAGGCCGACCAGTCCAGGACATGGTCGATCCGCCCCTGCGGATCCTTTACATACAGGCTCATCGGATTGTGCTCCCCCGGACTCTGCTTCCGCTGTCGGCCGCTGGCCGATCCTCTCGCTGCGCACGCCCCATGCGAAGATGTTGCGCGGGCCGTACACCGGCGCGCCACGGCCCGGCCCACGCCGGCGGCCGCCGCTCCGGCCCGACATCGGCGATGGCGCGAGCGCCCACGGCATCACCCTGCAACATCGCCGTCGTCCCTG
Source organism: Sphingobium sp. (assembly GCA_050251675.1). Classification (GTDB taxonomy): domain Bacteria; phylum Pseudomonadota; class Alphaproteobacteria; order Sphingomonadales; family Sphingomonadaceae; genus Sphingobium. Next base: position 19,931 of record JBFWMJ010000037.1, on the reverse strand, counting down.
TTCATGGCCGCGATCATCGCTTCGATCCGCCCGATCCGCCTGCGCTGATATGCGGATTCCACTGCAAGGCATTCTTCATAGCGCAGGCTCCAACGCTCGCCGGCCGGCCGTGCCGGCATCGTTTCATTGCCGTCCTCGTCATGGTCCGCCGCGACGGCATCCCATGCGTCATGACACACCAGACCAAGCCGAACGGCGGCACCGACACCCATTTTCGCATCGATCACATCGCGAACCTGCTGCGCGATCAGGCCCATGTGCCAGCGTGCGCCTTCACCCTTGGCCGCATAAGCATCCTTGAACCGATAAGCGGTCCATACGACGCCCGCCCATGCCCCCAACAAATCCTCGCTGATCGGCTGAATGTCTCTTTTCACCCTTCTGTCGGATGTGCTGACAACCCCGGTTCCAGCGAAGATTTCGGACCATCGGCGACTGGCCGTGCCGACCGACATGCTGTTATCGGCAGAGGGATGGATGGTCCCGCCAAATGCCATGACACCCGTGGCCCTGCTGATTTCGAGATTGCTGCGTATGAATGCCGCAGCATCGTCCCAGCTCGTAATCGCGAAATTACTGCCGGTGTTACCGCCCGATTCCGCTGCGGAGTTTTTACCGAATGTCCAGCGGTGACTCATGTTCGTTTGAATGAACACCCTCGCTTCGCCATTTCCCGACGCGTTCGGGGAGGACAGATACATATAAGCAGAGTTGCCAATTCCAGGACCATTAACCCTGATGTTGGCTGAAAATGTCTGTGTTGCGCCCCACTGATTGAGGCCATCGAGAAGGGGGATTCTGCTTCCGGAAGGGCCGACATCATGCACAGCCGCCGTGCCAAGCCCGAAATTGCTCCGCGCGTCCGCCGCACTGGTCGCCCCGCTGCCGCCATTGGCCACGGACAGGGTCCCGCTGAGGGTAAGCGTGCCGCTACCCGTGACGGGACCACCCGCCAAGGTCAGGCCGGTCGTTCCACCGGAACCGGAAATGCTGGTGACGGTGCCGGAACTGCTGCTGGTCCCCGCGCCGATATAGGAGCGGAACGCCGCTGCGTCCCCCTGGATCAGCCCGCCCCGGCCAAAGGCAGTCGTGGGCAACGCCGCAATCGCCGTCAGTCCATCACTCGCCGCCTGCCTGCCGGAAATCGCCGTCGCCAGCCCCTCGATCTCGCCGATCGCATGGCCATGGGCATTGACTGCCTCGAACCAACGAGCGTCGGGGGTCAGCAACACCTGCTTCTCTCCGGCTGAAAAATGCACGGCCCCGCCCCCGGCCGATGATGCGCCCGGCATGCGCTCCAGCCGGCCCTGCCCATCGATCCGGCCGACCCCCGTCTCCCATTCTCCGCGCCGGTCGACCCCCAATATCGCATAAGGAAACCGTGTTTCGGGGCCTGCAATATCGGCAAAGGCGCGAAATCCCGGCGGCGGCCCTGCCAGGATCAACGGCCCCGCCCCCTCGTCATAACAAGCCTCCTGCACCAGGTCGGCCATTTCCAGATCGCTGATCGCCACATTTCGCTCCCACAAAAAGGGACGCGCAGGCCCCTGAACCGCCTTCCCAAGTCGGGGACGAGCCGCATTGCCCGCCCCCGCCCATCGGCCGCTTTACGAGGCTGCGAACTTCATCAGCTTGATCGCCTCCGAATTGACGACCGCCCCGCCAACCCGCTTGACCGCATAGAAATGAACGAACGGCTTGTTGGTGAAGGGGTCACGCAGGATGCTCGTCTCGCTGCGTTCGGCGATGACATAGCCAAGCTGGAAATTGCCGAAGGCGATCGACAGGCTGCCGGCCGCGATGTCGGGCATATCCTCGGCTTCGACCACCGGATATCCGAGCAGCGTCGCCGGCTGCGCGGTGGTCAGCGATGGCTGCCACAAAAACGCGCCGTCGCTGGTCTTCATCTTTCGGATGACGGCCAGCGTCGCCGAATTCATGACGAACGCCGCGCCCTGACGATAGGGCGCGCGCAGGCTCTGGACCAGATCGATCAACCTGTCCTGCGGATTGGACGCGGCAAAACCGGCCGCCCCGCCAGACAACACATATTGCAGCGATCCAAAGGCGCGCGCACCATCTGCCTGATCCGTGGCGGTATAGGTCAGGAACCCCTTCGGCTTGTTGGTCCCGTTGCCATTGATGAAGGCCGCGCCTTCCGCATGGGCGAATTCGCGGGCGATCTCACCGGCCAGCCAGCCCTCGACGTCGAACTGCGCATCGTCCAGCATCGCCTGACTGGCGGCGGGATTGGCATAGAGTTCGCCCGACGGTGGCGCAATTTCGTTGAAGGCCGGCGTACCCGTCTCGCTCCGCGCGCCCGTCTCGCTGGCCCAGCCCGACACGATGCCGCCCGACGTCACCAGCTTGCGATATCCAGCCGTCCCGGTGCGTACCACATTGGCGATTCCCCGGATCGGGGAGATGCCCTTGAGCGTCGCGTCGATCAGCTGGTCGATCTCCCTCGGCACCGCATAGCCGCCCGCTCCGTTGGAGGCGCCCGAAAAGCTCTTCAGCTCGACGCCTGCTTCCTGACCATGGCGCAGATAGCGATTGACGAACGCCGCTCTGGCCGGATCGACCGCTCCGCCCTTCACCCCATCCAGAGCCGGCCGCTGCGCATGCAGCAACGCCCCGTCCACGCGCCCGGCAAGCGCCGCGACCTGTCCCTCCAGCGTCTCGATCCGCTCGTTATGAAGCACCGCGTCAAACGCGCCCTCCAGTTCGTCGATCACCATGTCGGTCATGCACATTCTCCCGCGTTGAAAATGAAAAAGGCGGCCCGCCACGGGACCGCCCAAAGAAAATATCGCGCCGCCCATACCGCAACGCCTGATACGGATCGGCATTCAGAAGATGACAAGCCGGGCCCGGTGGGCCTTCGAGCACCGGGGTGCAGCCGGTTTAAGGCATGTGCGCACCCGAAGCGCGAAAAGACGCCATGTGCAGGCCCGCGAAGCTGAATGTCGAAACGCTCTAAGCCTGCGGCGTTCGCCCGGCCCTTCCCCCTTCCACCGCCACCACCCGCGCCAAAGGCTGCATCGGGTGGGTGACCAGGCTGATTTCCACCAGGTCCAGCGCCAGCAATTCGCGTGTCCCGCGCGCCCGCGCCCTTTTAACGCGATATCCGAAACTAAGCCCGTCCACCGCCCGTGTCTTCAGCGCCGCCGCCGCCTCCCGCCCGGCCGCCGTCCGTCCCGACACGCGCCCGATCACCCGCAACCCGCGCACATCCTCCTCCAGCCGTTCGACCGTGCCGATCACCGCGTCCGGCCCATGCTGCCACAGCAGAGGGACGCCCTCGGCCCGCACCGCGCCAAAGGCACCGGCGCGTACCACGTCCCCGCCCCGGTCGACCCGGTCGAATATCGCCGCATAGCCAGCGAAACGCACATCCCCGTCCATGAAACCCCCGTCCTATATGGGCGACATCTCTACGAAACTGCCTTATCCTTTGACCATCCCCGCCAGCCCCGTCTTGACCGCGATGCCCAGCAGCACCAGCGCCAGCGCGATCCGCACCACCCACGCGACGACAGCGCCGCGCGCCGCCTTCTTCGCGTCGCGCCAGGCCGACAGCAATTCGCGCAACTCCCGGACATCGCCATGCGCCCGCCGGTCGGCCAGCCCCAGCCGTTCCAGCGCCCGCCCCGCGCCCAGTTCGCTCGCCTCCTCGATCAGCGCGCGGATCATCACCATGTCCGGCGCGCCGGGCATCCCCTGCGCCTGCGCGACCAGCCTCGCCAGCATCTCGCCCTCATATTTCATGCGTCCTCCATCTTTCCCCCGGCGCGCGCAGCACCTATCTGCACCGCATGAACCGAACCCGCAGCCGGCTGCTGATCCTCCTCGCCATTCTGATACTGGGCCTTATCGCCTGGCATTTCGGGCTGTTCCGCGCCGGCGACTGCCTGATTCAGGGGGGACGCTGGAACTGGGACGGCGGCTTTTGCCGCCTCGACGCGCTCGCCCCGGCTCCGTTCATGCCGAACCCCTGACGGTCAGATCCCCAGCAAGGCCCGCTTCTCCTCGTCCGACAGGAATTCCGCCGCCGCCACCCGTTCCCACAGGGCACTCCGCTCATCCGACAGCGCCGGCACCGCATCGGGGTCTGCCGCCAGCGTCAGGCCCGGCCACCATCCCTGCAATCCCTGCGCCAGCCCCCCGCAAATCTTCGCGACCAGCGGCAGGATCGTCTGCCGCCACAACGCCTTGTTCGCCTCGCGGTAATTGGCATAGCTGTTGTCGCCGGGCAGCCCCATCAACATCGGCGGCACCCCGAAGGCGAGCGCGATTTCCCGCGCGGCGGCCGCTTTCAACCCTACAAAATCCATCTCCGCGGGGGTCAGGCTCATCGCCTTCCAATCCAGCCCGCCTTCCAGCAGCATCGGCCGTCCCGCATTGGCCGCGCCTGAAAAGGCGATCTCCATCTCCCGCCTGATCCGCTCGAACTGTTCGGGCGCCATCACCGACCCGTCACCCGGATCATAGACCATCGCGCCCGACGGCCGCGCCGCATTGTCCAGCAACGCCTTGTTCCACACCGTCGCCGCATTGTGGATCGCGACCGCACCGGCCGCCGCGCCGACGCACCCCAGGCCATAATGGTCGTCCAGCGGATTGAGCGCCTTGAGTTGGAGCACGCTCATGCGTCCCGCTCCGTCTTCCGGGCACAGCCGCGCCACAGTGTCGCCAACACGGTAAAGATAGGCCGCCGGCCATCCCCGCGCATCGGCTTCCACGCTGACCCGTTCGGGCCGCAGCGCGAACAGTTCGGCCGGCATGCCGTCGGCCCCGGCGATGATCTGCACATACCCATTGCCGTGCAGCAGCAGGTGGCAGGCCAGCGTCTCGATCAGCCCCTGCCCCGCCGACGCGCGCCCGATCAGGGCCAGCGCGCGGGCTCCCCCCGCCTCATCGACGGCGCCCGCCGTCAGCACGGTGGCGCCCGCGCCTTCGGACACCAGCCGCATCGCCCGCTGGGCCACGGGGTTACCGATCACGCCGGCGCGCACTTGCGCCTCATAGCTGGCGGGCCATTCGCCCAGCGCCGCCGCGCCTGCCCCCCATGCCCGCGCCAGCACCGGCCGCGCCCCGCACTGGGCGACTTTCTTCCCGAAAAATCCCATGAATGTCCCCCGCACAAAAAAAATCCCTCCCTCCATGAACGGAGGAAGGGACAAGTGAAGCCCGGCGGCACCCGCCACCTGTGCCATGCGACGGGAGGGCCGCGCCCTCCCGGTTCAGATCACCGTTTCAAGAGGCACGGTTCAAGGGTTGCGGCGCAGCACCGCGTCGCAGGTCGAATTCGTCCCCTCGCTCTTGCCGATCACCCGGCCGGCAACGGCGCCTGCCGCGCCTGCCAGCAAAGTCTCGCCCAGGCTACCGCCCGCGACCACGCCGACCCCGGCGCCGCCCGCCGCCCCGATCACCGTGCCCTTGTCGCGGCCCTTCTTGCCCTGCAACAGGCAATAACGCACATCGTCGCGATCCTTGGGCGCGGCCCGCGCCACGCGCGCGCGTTCCTTGCCGTTTAGTGACGCGGCCATGACCGGCGTCGCAACCACTGCCAAGCCGACGCAGGCCGCAAGCATTCTGGCCATCCTCATCATCGTTACTCCAACTCGTCCGACACCGCGGTAAAACGGATGCGCGGCGGGGCTTGTTCCCGTCATATTCCGCGCACACGCGCTTCGCCCCGCCGGCCGAGCAGCAATTCGCTCAGCGCCCATACCAGCGCGTCGGCCCGGTCCGGCGACCGCCCCGGCCCGACATAACCGCCCCCGGCAATCAGCCCGCACATCTCGTCCTCCAGCGCCGGAAACGCACCGCGATGCACGACCCGCCCCGCTTCATACAGCGCCGCGACCGGCTCCGCCCGCGCCACCTTGCCCCGGCTCGCATGGACCAGCCGGACCGGCAGGCCCGCGTCCGCCGCGCGCAGCACGCTTTCCACCATCGCCCCGCCATTATTGGCCTCCGCGATCACCCGGTCCGCGCCATGCGCCAGCGCGGCCGCCGCCACGGCGCGCGCCCATCCCTCCGGCCGCATACCCGCAACAGTCGCATCGGCGACGATATAGGCACGGCCATCACCGCCGACCCCCGCGACAACGATGCCGCATGCGTCGCCATGCGCCGACGCCGGCGGGTCGACCGCCACGACAACCCGCGACAGCGTGGCGCCCTCACCGCGCCCCGGTACATGCGCCACCCTGCATCGCTCGATCAGGTCGCGCGTCCACAGCGCGCCTTCCGCCTCCGCAATCAGTTCACCGTCCAGTTCCTGCCGCCCCAGCCGCGTCCCGCCATAGCTGCGCAGCATCGCCGCCACGAACCCTTCGGCCAGATGGGCGGCGTTGTCGGCCGTGCGTCCCCGCGTCACCGCCACGCCATGCTGCGCCACCAGCCACCGGACCAGCGGCACCGGCCGCGGCGTCGTCGTGGCCAGCACACGGGGCCTGCTACCCAGCCGCATGCCCATCATCATATTGTCCCATGCCGTTTCCCCGCCTGGCCATTTGGCGATCTCGTCGGCCCATCCATGACTGAACTGCGGCCCGCGCAGGCTTTCCGGCTCGGCGGCGCCAAATAATATCGCCATGGCGCCATTGGGCCAGATCAACCGGCGCAGCGCCGGGGCAAAGGCCGGCCGGTTCCACCATGGCGCAATGGACAGCAGACCTGACGGACCTTCCACCATGACGCTGCGCGCTTCACCCAGCGTCGCGCCGATCAGGGCGATGCGCGCCGTTCCGTCCGCCTCGGCGATTTCGCGCACCCATTCGGCGCCGGCCCGTGTCTTGCCGAACCCGCGCCCCGCCATCATCAGCCAGATGCGCCACTCTCCTTCAGGCGGCAACTGCTCCGGCCGTGCCATCCAGCGCCAGTCATGCACCAGCCGTTCCGCGGCCGCGCCATTCAGACCGGCGAGCACCCGTTCCCGTTCGATCGCGGGCAACTGCGCCAGGCGCTCGAAATCCGAAAGTCCACCCATGCGCAATCGCCCCAGTCCCTATCCCCACAAGGTCCATGCCGCGTCACCCGGCATCGCCCCGCTCACCCGTCTCCTCTTCCTTCCCGTCCTCCTCCGTCCCCCTGTCTGCCGGCCCCGACTCTCCCGATCCTAATTCTCCTGGCACAAAGCCATCGCGCCGCTGCCGCACCGCATCCAGCGCCGCGCGCAACCTGTCGACGGCATCGGCGCTGTCAGGATGCGCGCGCATCTCCTCGGCCCGCAATCGCTCGGCGGTCTCGCGATGCGCCAGCAACAGCCGCACCGCGACCACATGCGGATGCCCGCGCCGGATCTTCCGGCTTTTCACCGCCCCTTCACCGTCCAGCACCACATCCTCCTGTTCGCTCCCGAACAGCGACTGGCGCAGCAGCAACGCCTCCAGTTCCGCATAGCCGACGCTCAGCGCCTGGTTCCAATCGCGGGCAAAGGCCGGGTCGCGCCGCCGCTGATAATAGGCGCTCGACACCGTCTTGCCCGCGACGCGCGCCGCCTCGCTGACATTACATGTGGCGGCCAGCGTTTCCATGAAGGCCTTGCGCCTTGTCGGGGTCCAGCTGTTCCTGCGCGCCACCTTCTTCTGCGGACGCGCCGTGCCGTCGCTGGCGCGTCCCCTGTGCAGCACCAGCATACCTGCCGGCTGACCGGTCCCTGCGGCCCGGGCGCACGATCCATTCCCCTCGCCATCCCGCGCCGCATCCCGGTCAACCGCCTTCGCCATCCCTGCTCCTTCCGGCGCGGCCGGCCGGACGCAAAAAAGGCCAGGTCAACGACCCGGCCCCTCGGCGTCCGCCCCAGCGGCGACTCACAATTTTCCAGTGTCGTCATCTCTGCCACGACAGCGTGACGATGTCAACCATTTTTATCCATATAGGTTATTTTACGTACACGACATAACCATCATTCCGCATCCTTCGTCCCCCTCGCCCGCATCGAATAATCGATTCTTATGCGCACCCAGGTGCCCACCATCGATTTGCCATTCACGCGCGGCGGGCGCACCCGAAATTGCCAGGCGGCCAGCCGCACGGCGCGGGCGAACCCCGACCCCAGCGGCGACTCCCCTATCTGCTGACAATTTTCGACCCGATAATCATCGACCGTCTTGCACGCCACTTCGCCCCACCCCTTTGGCGGCCGGTTCGCCGGAAGATAGGGGGATAATTCCGCGTCACTCGGTTCGCGATGCCAGTCCACCGGGAACAATTGCACGCCGCCGGGGCCTTCACCCGGCCCTGCGGCCATGGGACCGGCCCCGGCCCCCTGCCGCGCCGCCGCGCTGTCGTTCGTGCCCGGAAGTCGGCCGATATCGGCCTTCGCCATCTGCTCGCTGCTCAGCACCAGAAAGGGCAGCGGCGACGGAGGCAATTCGATCCGGGCGGGTCGATCGACAGGGCGGGTGGCGGCGCGCGGCGGCTCTTGCCGCGCACGCATCTCGCTTCTCGGACTCTTTTCCAGGCTACCGGCGGCCTTTTCCGATGGCGCGACGTCGAACGTCACCGGCAGGCGGTCGTCCGGCCTGGGCGGCACGATCCGGGGGCCCAGCGTGAACAATGCCAGCAGCAGCAGGCCGTTGAAAAACAGCGCAAACGCCATCCCGCCCGCGCGCCGGCGCAAAGTGCGCGGATAGAGGGAAAGATCGTTCACGAAAACCGCCGGGGCAGGACCTGGATCACGGCCTCCTGCCCGGCCGGCCCGCGTCCGTCAACGCCAGACGCGCCGCAGGATCACCGCCCGTTCAACACACATCTTCCTCACGCACCACCGGACGGGATTCACGGGTAGCGCGCATACGGCTGACGGGATCATCGGGATCGGACGTCAACACGACATAATCGTCATGCACCTCCAACAATTCACCGGCGAACGGAAACCCCTCCAGACTTCCGGTCACGCGATAGCTTACCGCATCGCCAACCTTGAAGGTCGCGGGGTCGGTATTGAAATCGAACGGACAACTGCCGTCACCCATGCCCAGCATATCACACCTCCTCATCCTGCGACTTTTTTCCTCCTCCTGATACCGCGCCTGCCGGGGAAGTATCAAGTCCCGACACCCCCGCCCACCGCTTGCAGGGCGGGGATGATTTTCATCGCGAAACATCTGGCGATGCCGGCGCCCTTGGGCTAGGTCCGCGCCGATGCTGACCAGGCTTTATCAATGGACCCTTGCAAAGGCGGCCCACCCGCAGGCGGAACGCTGGCTCTTCGCGTTCAGCTTCATGGAATCCAGCTTCTTCCCGATCCCGCCACACCCCCTGCTCGGCCTCATGTGTCTGGCCCGGCCGGAACGGGCACTGCGCTTCGGCATCATCTGCACGCTCGCCTCGGTGCTCGGCGGCTTGCTCGGCTATGCCATCGGCTATTTCGTCTATGAAGCGCTGGGCCAGCAAATTCTCACCGCGCTGGGCCTGTCCGCGAAATTCCCCGTCGCCGCCTGCTATCTCAAGCAATATGGCGCGGAAATCATCCTGCTGAAGGGGGCGACGCCCATCCCCTTCAAACTCATCACCATTACCGCCGGCTTCATCGGGCTGTCGCTGTTCACCTTCCTGTGGGCCAGCCTGCTCAGCCGCGCCTTTCAATTCATGCTGGTGGGCGTGCTGTTCTGGAAATTCGGCGCGGCGATAAAGCCGTTCATCGAAAAATATCTCGGCTGGCTCTCCGCCCTGTTCCTCGTGCTGGTCGTTGCCGGCTTCATCGCCGCGTCGTTTTTGTCCGGCGGCGGCGGGCAGGACGACGACGCCTGCGCCGGCGCGACCCTGACCGCGATACGCTGACCCTCACCGTGAACGCCATTCTCGCCCGTCCCCGCCTCACCGCGCTGCTGGCGGGCCTCGTTTCCGCGACCGGCTTCGCCCCATTACAGCTGTGGCCCCTTGCCATCGCCTGTGTCGCGACGCTGATCCTGCTGGTCGATGCCGCGCCGGACCGCCGCGCGGCTTTCCTGCGCGGATGGCTGTTCGGCGTCGGCCATTTCGCCGCAAGCCTTAACTGGATCGCGCACGCCTTCACCTTTCAGCAGGCGATGCCCGCCTGGTTCGGCTATGCGGCCATCCTCCTGCTCTCGCTCTATCTGGCCCTCTTTCCGGGCCTGGCCGCGCTGGCCGCCTGGGGGGGCCGCCAATGGCTGCTCACCGCTCGCCTGGCGACGGCACGTACCGGCGACCGCGATGGTTTCCCCGCTTTCCTCCTTCTCCTCGCCGCCAGCTGGATCGGCGGCGAATATCTTCGCGCGACATTGTTCACCGGCTTCGCCTGGAATCCGCTGGGCATCATCTGGCTCCCGACCGGCGCGGCCATCGCATCGACGGTCATCGGCACTTATGGCCTCGGCGCGCTCACCATCCTCGCGGCCGGCGCCCTGCTCATGCTGATCCGCCGCCAGTGGAAAGGCGGCGCCGCGATCGCCGCGCCGCTCGCCCTGCTGGCGCTCTGGGGCCAGCTTGACCGCGCGCCCGGCACACCGCCCGGCGCGCCGCGCATTCGCGTCGTCCAGCCCGATATCAGCCAGGATCAGAAATATTCCGCGGCCAGCGAAATGGCCAATTATCGCAAGCTTGCCACCCTGTCCGGCACGCCCCGCCCCGCCCCGCGCCTTATCTTCTGGCCCGAAGCGGCGATCCCCGCCTATCTGGATATGGAGCCCGAATGGCGTGACCGGCTGGCCGCGCTGCTGGGCCATGGCGACCTGCTGATGACCGGCGCGGACAAGGTGTATTTCCAGGAACAGGATCGCGGCCACTATGTCGACCGCAAGATGGTCGGCGCCCATAACAGCCTGTGGATCGTCACCCCCGACGCCCGCCTGATCGGCCGCTATGACAAGGCGCATCTGGTGCCTTATGGCGAATATCTGCCGATGCGGTCGGTGCTGTCGGCGATCGGCCTGTCGCGGCTGGTGCCCGGCGACGTCGATTACTGGCCCGGCCCCGGCCCACGCAGCCTCGACCTGCCCGCCACGCCGGGCCGACCAGCCATGAAAATGGGGGTCCAGATCTGCTATGAAATCATCTTTTCGGGCCATGTGATCGACCGGGCCGACCGCCCCGCCTTCCTCTTCAACCCGTCCAACGACGCCTGGTTCGGCAGTTGGGGCCCCGTCCAGCATCTCGCCCAGGCCCGCCTGCGCGCGCTTGAAGAGGGCATTCCCATCATCCGTTCGACCCCGACCGGCATTTCGGCGGTGATCGACGCGCGCGGCCGGATCGTCCACAGCCTCGGGGCCGGGCGCGCGGGCTTCCTCGATACCGGCTTGCCGGGTGCCCTCCCGCCGACCATCTTCGCGCATCTTGGCAACTGGGCGGCGCTGCTGCTGGCCGGGCTGCTCGTCGCAATTGCGATTGCCACGCGGTTCGCCCGCCGTTAAACGCATATAACAAATTCTTTATATCGCTTTTATGCCAGCCTGTAGCGGGAGTGCCATGCGTAGCAACTATCTCTTCACCTCGGAGTCCGTTTCCGAAGGCCATCCCGACAAGGTTTCGGACCAGATTTCCGACGCCATCGTCGACCTGTTCCTGTCGAAGGACCCCGAAGCCCGCATCGCCTGCGAAACGCTGACCACGACACAGCTCGTCGTTCTGGCCGGCGAAATCCGGGGCAAGGGCATCATGGACGAAGCCGGCAACTGGGCCCCCGGCGTGCGCGAGGAGGTGGAGGCGACAGTCCGCGCCACCGTCAAGCGCATCGGGTACGAACAGGACGGCTTCCACTGGCGGACGCTGACCTTCCACAATAACCTGCACCCCCAGTCCGCGCATATCGCGCAGGGCGTCGACGCGTCGGGCAACAAGGATGAAGGCGCCGGGGATCAGGGCATCATGTTCGGCTTCGCCTGCGACGAAACGCCCGACCTCATGCCCGCGACGCTCTATTACAGCCATCGCATCCTGCAACGCATGGCGCAGGACCGCCATTCGGGCGCGGCGCCGTTCCTTGAACCCGACGCCAAAAGCCAGGTCACGCTGCGCTTTGAAAACGGTGTGCCGGCCGCCGCAACCGCAATCGTCGTCTCCACCCAGCATGGCAAGGGCTATGACGAAGGCGACAGGGAAGCGGAACTGCACGCCTATGTAAAGCAGGTGGTGGCCGACCTGCTGCCCGCCGACCTGCTTTCGGACGAAACGGTCTATCACATCAACCCGACCGGCAGCTTCGAGATCGGCGGACCCGACGGCGATGCCGGCCTTACCGGCCGCAAGATCATTGTCGACACCTATGGCGGTGCCGCGCCCCATGGCGGCGGCGCGTTCAGCGGCAAGGACCCGACCAAGGTCGACCGCTCGGCCGCCTATATAACGCGTTATCTGGCGAAAAACATCGTTGCGGCCGGGCTCGCCAGAAAATGCACGATCCAGCTCGCCTATGCGATCGGCGTCGCCCGTCCACTGTCGCTCTATGTCGACACGCACGGCACCGGTACGGTTGCCGACGACCGGATCGAGGACGCGATCGGCGCCATCGAAAAGCTGGGCGGCCTGACCCCGCGCGGCATTCGCACCCATCTGGGCCTCAACAAGCCGATCTATGAACGGACCGCAGCCTATGGCCATTTCGGCCGCACGCCCGAAGGGGACTTCTTCCCCTGGGAAAAGACCGATCTGGTGGAAGAGCTGAAGGCAGCGCTGGCCTGATCGTCCAATCGATGAAAACAAGGGCGTGGGAATGCGCTTCCCGCGCTCTTGGCAGGCCGGTTGGGGCACGTTATCGGGCTCGGCCATGACCGCACACAAGCCTGGCGACCCCACGACGCTGAACCGCCTTTACGGGCGTCACTCCAGCCACAAACTGCGCGCCGGTCAGCAACAGCTGGTCGACACGCTGCTCCCGGCCCTCGCCGTGCCGGAAGAAGGCCCGGTCACGGCCGAACACCTGTTCGGCTATGACCGGCCGCTGCATTTCGAAATCGGCTTCGGCGGCGGCGAACATCTGGCCTATCGCGCCGATATGCTGCCCGATCATGGGTTCATTGGCTGCGAACCCTTCCTGAACGGTGTCGTCAGCGCGCTGGGCCATGTCCGGGATCAGGCGCTGGGCAATGTCCGCATCCATATGGGTGACGCCCTGACGGTGCTGTCGCGCATTCCCGACGGCGCCCTGTCCTTTGTCTATCTGCTCCATCCCGACCCATGGCCAAAGGCGCGCCACGCCAAAAGGCGGATGATGAACCCCGGCCCGGTCGCCATGATCGCGCGCAAACTAAAACCCGGCGGCGAATTTCGCTTCGGCACCGACCACCCCGTCTATCTGCGCTGGGCGATGATGGTGATGAACGGCCACCCCGATTTCGATTGGCTGGCGCGCGACCCCGCAGACTTCCTCACCCGCCCGGGCGGCTGGCCCGAAACCCGTTACGAAGCGAAAGCCCGGCGCCAAGGGCATGAGGTCTGGTACTTCCGTTGGAAGCGAAAATAGATCAAGCGCTTAACCCATAGAGTGACTGAGAATAAACAGCTTAAATTGCTGAACTCCACCGCCCGTATCCGGCGACATCCTCACATTATGGAATTATGCACCCGTCACCGTAATTCCACGCGGCGCAGGGCGCGACCGCCGAGCAGGTCATGGCCAATCTCATGCGCTCACCGACATAAGCGGCCGGCCGGTCAGCGTCTTCATGACAGCAGGCCAGGCCAGCGATTATATCGGTGCTGCCGCCTGCTCGACGAACTTCCCAAAGCCCGGTGGTTGCCGGCTTATCGTGGCTATGATGCCGACCGGTTCCGCGATGCCTTACAGGAAAAGGCCATCACCTGCTTGCATCCCGCGCCGAAAATCCCGGAACAAGGCCGTCAAATAGGACAAGCGCCGCTACAGGCGCCGCAACCGCATCGAGATCATCCTCGCCGCCTGTAGGACTGGCGCATGGTCGCCAAGCGCTACGACCGATGTCCGCCTGCCTCCTTCTCCGCCATCGCTCTCGCAGACACCGCCACCTTCTGGCTCTGATCAACGAGTCCTGAGCCTGGAGCTTTTTCAAGTTGACCGTTTACGGTCAACGGCTCGGACAACGCGGCATCAAAAGACAGGAGCGTTCTCGCCCAATATGAAAACGCCCTAAGCAGCAAGGCACTACCGTGCAAAAAACACGGCAGTGCCTTGCACCATAATCAGAATTTATAGCCTGCGCTAAGCTTGACGTTACGGGGTTGACCCCATGTATAAAGGAGGCTCCATTGATTTCCCACACTGGAGAAATACTTCTTGTCGAATATATTATCCACGTTGACACCAAAGGTGAATTTCCCGGTTTCGTACCGAGCAAAACCATCGAATAGCCAGAAATTCTTCTGCTCGATAATATTTCCGCTATCTTGCGTGGAAATATCGCTTTGCCACCGTGTACCGCCACCGAAAGACAGCCCAGCAAGCCGCCCCTCTTCGAAACGATAGCTGCTGTTCAGCTTGATCTGGCGCTTCGGTCGTGGCCGGGCGACAACGCTGCTGGCATTATTGAGCGTGTCGTAATTCAGCACATAACCGCCCTGTATCTGCCAGCCGGGCAGCAGACGACCGGAAGCTTCGATCTCATAGCCGCTGCGCTTGGCCCCCATCACGGCGCGATAGGCAGTTTCGTCCGGTGTGCCTGTGACGATATCGCGGGTCGCCTCTGCCGCATTGTCCGTATTCAGCCAGAAATAATTCGCGCTGACATTGAGCTGCCCGGCGAAAAACTCACCCTTGACGCCAACTTCATATGTGATTCCTTCCTCCGGCGGCAGGGTATTGCCGTTCACGTCGCGCACGCTTTGCGGCTGAAAGATGCTGGCATAGCTGGCATAGAGCGACAGCGATTTCAGCACGTCGAGCGTGACGCCGGCATAGGGGGTGAAGATTCCGCGCTCGCGCCGAACGGTGCTCTCCCATGCCGTCTGATTGTTCTGATCGTAGTTCGAGAACCGGACACCCGCGATCAATTTCAGCGGATCGGCCAGATCGAAGCGTCCCGCCGCATATACATATTGCCGCTTGGTCGACCAGAATTCACTCGCATAGGATCGGTCGTCGATATCGTCGGGATAAGGCAAGGCGCCGCCGCCATCTGCGTAACTGATGCCGAGAGCGGTCAATCGGGAGGAAACTGAGTCACCGCGTAGAAGCCTTGTGCGCGACCGCGAGGCACCGGCACCAATCAACAAATCATGCGTCCGTCCCAGAAGTTCCAGCGGGCCTTTTACATCGAAGGTCAGATGTTCGTTGATCTGGCGTATGTCCTTATATTGAGAATTAGAGGAATTGTTTTTGTCATAGTAGCTGAAACTTCCAAAAATTGATTTTGGGCGTTCGATCTGCTCGTGCCCCACTTGCAGCTTGGCTACCCATCCCTGCCCCAATTTCTGCTCGACCGATCCGAACACAGCGAGTTCATCCTGCTTGTAGCCAGCCCAGGGTGCGCCGATATTGAACGAACGCTTTTGCAGCCCCATGAACGTCCCGTCGTCGGAATACAGCATGACCGGATTGGCACTGGCGCCCCCCTGCTCTTCCTGACGCTTGAAGCTGACGCCGACATTGACCAGCGTATCGGGCGTCGGCTCCATGTCCACCGTGCCATAAAAGGTGAAATATTCACCCTTCTGATGATCGCGGAAGCTGTCCGCATTGCGCCAGGCAACGACAGTACGGGCACGCAGGGTCTGATCCGCGTTCAACGGCCCGCTGACATCCACATCGCCGCGATAATTGTTCCAGCGGCCAGCGCTGCCCCTGATGCTGGCCTGAAACTCCCTCGTCGGCTTCTTGCGGATAAGATTGATCATGCCGCCATAGGAACCGTCGCCATTCATCAGGCCGGACGCGCCCTTCAAAACCTCCACGCGATCGATTTCGGCCATATCGCCCATTCCGTAGATCGTGGTGGAGAGATAGGCCCAACCGCTGGTGATCTGGCGGATTCCATCGATCCGCAGGTTGGTGGTAGTCCCGCGGCTGTAGAAATAAACCGCATCGCCCTCGCGCTGCATGGTGATGCCAGGTGTCTGGTCCATCACTTCATACAGGGTTTCCAGCCCGAAATCGTCCATCTTCTGACGCGTGACGACCGTCACCGACTGGGGCGTTTCACGCAGGGTCAGCGCAAGCCCTGTGGCCGACAGGCTGGGGCCGGTCGCCGTGTATGTATTCACACCTTCGGTCGCGGCCGGATCGCTGGTGAGGCTGGTCGTCACGCCGGAATATCTGCCGCCACTTTCGCCCTCAACCCGTACAGGCCCCAGCGTGATCGCATCGTCGGCCGATTGCGGCACGCGCTCGATCGTCACGAGAGTGCCGTTAATACGGTAAGTGAAGCCAGTTCCGATCAGTAGATGGCTGAGCGCATCGAAGGATGGAAATGTTCCATTCACGCCATTGGTGCGCACACCCCGGATTTCGGCACCGTTGGTGGTGACCTGGTAACCGGACTGGTTCGCGAAGGCGACCAAGGCGTCCGCAAGGGATTGGGGCTGAATACTGAAGCTGCGTTCTGATGCGGTCTGCGCATAGGCTGCTGGCGTGACCGCCATCGGACCAACGGCTACCGTAGCCATCAATACTGCACTCACTGCCGTCCGCCGTGCACGCAACACGCCGCCCTTCTGCCCCAATTTCACGCCTGATCTCCAATCGTCTCAACACGGCCCGCCTGATAATGTCTCGCATTAACGAGGGTCACTGGCTCAACGATGTGGCGCGGAAAATTTTCACGCTAAAGTACCATGATGCAGATTTGAGATATATTTATTAAATTTTACATAAGCTTATGCTTATCTCACTATGAGCAGCCACGGTGAGATCTGGTGCACATGGCCACCATGAGGCCCCACGATGCTTCGCAGAGCAGCTGCCGGATCAGCCATGTCGTAACTACCCGTTACGCTGGCTCCGGTCAGCCGGTCGCCAGAGAGAATGATCCTGCCGGAATAATAGCGACGGACGTCGGCCACCACTTCGGAGAGCGGCCGATCAACCGCCACCAGCTTCTTTCCGCTCCATGCTGCAACCGATGCAGGCGATATTTCGCCACTGAACAGCCTGCCTTTGAGATCCACACGCGCCCACTTTCCTTCAGTCAGTTCGCGTGACTGCGGAGGATCACCCTCGCTGCCCTCGACACGCACCCGACCATGGCTGACCGCGACATCTGTGCCAGCCTCTCCCAAACGCACATCAAAGCCGGTGCCCAGCACTGACACGCGCGCGGTTCTGGCTATCACATTGAACGGGCGGGAAGGATCACGAGAAACCTCGAAATAAGCCTCGCCCGTCAACAACTCGATCTGACGGCTTCCCGAAGAGTAAGCGACTGTCACTGCACTGTCGGGAGCCAGTCGGATTGTGCTACCGTCCTCCAGCGCAATGGTTCTTTCTTCCGCCGTACCGGTAACATGATCTGCGGTACTCCGAAGCATGAGCGCTGGGGCGGCAACCCAGGCAATGGCTGCGGCAGCGGCTACCGCTGCAAACGAACGACCTCTCCAGGGACGCAAAGTCCGCACAGGCGGCAACTGCTTGGCGGACGGATGATCGACTGGATTGGCAGGAAAGAAAGCGAGCCCGCTGGTCTGTGCAACCAGGCCGGTCACATGATTGATATGATCCCAGGCTTCAGCGTGTATAGGATCATTGTCCATCCATTGGCGGAAACGATCCTGCAACTCCGCATCGCCTGGTTCTTCGAGAAGCAGCACAGACCATTCAGCAGCTTCATCAAGTGCGGCATCCCAGCCTGGCGGATCAGCGCGACCGGCATTCCTATCTGACAATGACGTCATGCCGCCTCCCGGTCAGAGATTATCAGGTACAGACGCTGCACATCCCCCCTCGTGGGCACAACGATCCTGCAGCAAAGATTTTCACACAGATACGCAGAAGGGTTGTTCACGGGCGACGATCTGCCCGCTTGGCGCAGAAGGCCTTACCCTGAACGACCAGCTTATGAGCCAGGCCGATGGAAATATTCATTCGCTCTGCGATCTCGCGCATTTTGAGCCCCTCAAGGGCATGCAGCATCAAGGCTTCGCGGGTACGTTCCGGCAACGCCTTCATGGATTCATACACCAGCTGGAGTTGCTGACGCGCGATCGCGCATTGCTCCGGCGATGGCGCTTCGTCTGGTATCGCCTGCACCGCATCATCGCCATTTTCGACTTCCCGCATCGCATCACGGCGCACGATGCGGTGACCGTCCAGCGCCAGATTTCGGACGATACGGTAGAAATAGCGCAAGGGCTCTTCAAGCAGACGCTGGCGCTCGACAGCCTCAATCCGCTCCCAGGCGTCCTGCACCACGTCTTCCGCCCGTGCGCGGTCGCGAACTATGCCATTGGCATAATTGACCAGTTCCCGGCGGTGCATCCTGTAAAGAATGGAAGATGTGATTTCGGACGGCACCGGCGGTGAGTCCCTCCTGTTTCATCGTTCTGCATCGACTCGATGCGATCTGCCCGCAGGAGTCATCGGACCACTATTGCGAGCCGCTTGCAAACGTCCGTTAGAAGAATATGGTTTGCATCGCAACGTCGCTGCTGGAGCGCCCACATCCGCCTTACCCTTATGGCAGGGTGGCCCCTCGCCCTCCTTCCCAATGGTCGGCGGCATGGGGGGCCAGCGCCTGAATCAGGTCACAGGCTATATCGAAACCAATCTCGACCAGGACCTTTCCATTCGCCAACTCGCGGCGGTTATTGATCTCAGCCCTGCTCAAGCTTCTGCAACACGACCGGGATGCCTCCACATCGATATATGGATGCTCGCCATATTGAACGGACTTGCTCAATAGTCGGATAAACGTGACGCGCATCGCCTATGCGGCAGGGTCCGCTCGCCAAGGCCATTTCGCCAGCAACTTCCATAAGTCGATCGACCTGACGCCTTCGCGCTAACGGATGGAAAAGGTAAGGATCTGATATATCCCGATTTGCGATAGCGGTTTGATTTTCACCCGAACTTCCGCAAGCACGCCCCAACAGGGCCTTATGCGCAACCACAGCTGCCGTCACTGCATCCTCGCTCCCGCCTGAATGCGATGAGGATGAGCATGACGCCGATCAGGACATAGGGCGCCCCATTATCGACGGTGTAGATAAACGTGCCGACGAGGGGGCCAAGGATGATGCCCAGCCCCTGCGCCGCCGCGACCGATCCGGCCGCCGCACCCTGTTCATTGGCTTCCACCGAATTGGCCGCCAGCGCGGAAACAGAAGGATAGACCCAGCCCATGCCGAACGCCGCGACGGCATAGCAGGCCCAGAGCATTGCCGCGCTGGTCGCAAGGGTGACGCTCATGAAGCCGATGCCGCCGATCACGCAGCCAAGACGGATAAGCCTTGCCGGCGGCCAGCCGAGCGTACGGAGAAATATCTGGGCTATCACCAGAGCAACACCAACCGCTGCCAGCGCGATGCCCGCGGCATTCGCAGCATCGCCCGGCGCGAGCTTCAGCCGATCCAGCGCGTAGAATCCGACCGTGATCTGGGCGACCGCGACGCTGAACATCGCAACGAAGGCTACGCTCATCGCGCGGCGCAGTCGTAGATCAGCCAGGTTGAGCGGCTGCACGTTGGGCGGCGCATGATGTTCGCGACGGGGCAGAACGCGCCAGAGGACGAGGAGCGCAACCGCCGGCAGAGCCGCGGTGAGATACAAAGGCAAGCTGAGACTCGATGGACCGATCAACCCGGCAAAACCCGGACCGATCACCATGCCCGCCGCGCTCGATGCGCCAATGGCAGCCATCGCCTTGCCACGCCCGGCAGGCGGCACATGATCGGCGACCAGGGCCGCGCCAGTGGCGGGCACCGCGGCGTAGAAGGCGCCAGCCACGCCTCGGCCGATCATCAACCCGGCAAAAGCAAACCAGGGCGCCATCGCCGTACGCAGCGCCAGATCAATGAACAGCGACAGCAGGAAATAGCTGACAGCAAAGCCGGTCAGG
>JBFWMJ010000036.1:0-23413 GCA_050251675.1 Sphingobium sp. | reverse complement strand
TATATATTGGACGCCGAACCGGACGCCCGGCTGGGCATCGGTTTGACGCGTCCATTGTCGCCAGCAGCGTTCCGCGCCGCGGCGCTGGATGGGTCGCTGGAGGATCTGATCGACTGGAAGCCTGTCAAGGCCGGCGATTGCTTCTTCATCCCCGCGGGCACGGTGCATGCGATCGGCGCCGGCATCACCCTGGCGGAAGTGCAGCAGAATGTCGATGTCACATACAGGCTGTACGATTATGGGCGCCCGCGCGAACTGCATCTGGATGATGGCGCGGCCGTCAGCCGCCTGGAACCCTATCGCCGCCTGCCGGTCGAGGCGCGCCTTGGCGAGGAACGGCGGCTGGTATCGGATGAGGAGGCGCCTTTCTGGCTCGACCTGCGCGCTCTGAACGCGGGTGAGCAGGTCGATCTGCCCGGAGATGAGCGGTTGTGGTTCCTTCCTTTGAGCGGGACGGGGGCGGTCGATGATCAGCGCTGGTCCAAAGGGGAATGCTGGCTTATCGACGGGCAGGCGCGCATAACGGTCGAGGATAGCGGCGCCGCCTTGCTGGCGGCCGCGCGAAGGGCAACCCGCTAAAGCCGGACGAACTGACGCTTGCGCGCCTGGACGCGGGATGGCGGGAGAGAGCATGGTTCAACCGATACATATCCATATCGTCACGCCGGGTTTGAATGCGGCGCGCTGCATCGAACGGACGATTGCCAGCGTCCTGACGCAGGCCGGCGATTTCGCGCTCCATTATCATGTTCAGGACGGCGGCTCGACCGATGAGACGCTGGACATCGTGAAGCGTTGGAAAGACCGGCTGGAGAGCGGGGTGTTGCCGCTTTTCTGCCGTTCCATCGATTTCACCTATGCCAGCGCGCCCGACGACGGACCGCGCGATGCCATTTGCCGGGCGTGGGCCGGCAGGAAGATGGCTGACGGCGACTGGATGGCATGGGTCAATGCGGGCGACATGCTGGCGGTCGGCGCCTGCGCCCTTCTGGTGCGCATCGATGCGTCTCATTCCCAACGGGGCGTCCAATGGGTCACCGGCAGTGCGGTGATTACCGATGAGGGGCGCGGCGCGGTCCCCCTCGCCAGTGCCGGATTTCCGCAAGCAGACGATCCCGCATTGTCTGAGCAGGCGAACATCCTTCCGGGGGCAGGCAGTTTCTTCCGCCACATCGTCTGGAAAGAACAGGATGTCGAGAATGAGTTCCGGCGCTATGACGAGGACTGGAACCTGTGGAGATCCATGGCGCGGGACCATGTGCTCCATCGGGTCGACTGGCCGCTTGGCCATTCCCGCTCGAGGGTGGGGCAGGAGGCTCAACTCGACGACGGGGGCGAAGCGTTCGACCACCGCGCGGACAGGGCAATCCGGTCCCATATCGCGCTGCGATATCTTGATGCCGACCTGACACTGCGTCCAGTCGATCTTGCGCCGTATCTGAGAGGCGGGATGGGCCGCGCAAGTGGTCCTGTCCATGATGCGGACTGGCAATATCCGGCGGAAACGGAACGGCACGCATACAGGAAAGTGGCGGATATGGCATCCATCCCGCCCGACACTGTATATTTCGCTTTCCCCTGGGCGACCCTCATCGACCGGCTGCACAACGACACGCCCGACGCGCCGGCCTTGCTTCAGCATCTGCAACGGCTGAGTGGCGAAACAAAAAATGCCCGACATGTCGTGACGGTGTGCCAGCATGTCAGGATGCTTGCCTGCCGTGATCTGTTCGAGTTGGCGGGCATCACCGACATTTTCTGGCCCCATGCCATTAAGGGGATGGGTATCTGGCCCGGACCGCCTCCCATCAACTTGCATCCTTTCCCGCTTTTTCCCGTACAGGTGCAGGAGGCGGTCGAGTTCAGGGACGATGAACGCCGCGACTGTCTGTATAATTTCCTCGGCGCCATATCCAACGACTGGTATCTGTCGGATGTTCGCGATCATATTGTGCGCGAACTGGCCGACGACCCGCGCGGCATGGTGCGCGGTCGGCTTGACTGGCATTATGACAAGATTGTTTACCAGCATCAGATACACAAATGGGTAGGTAGTGACCAACCGCTGATCGACGAAGGCGCCAGCGCGGAGTTCCGCGATCTCCTGACACGGTCGACCTTCACCCTGTGTCCGTCAGGGTCGGGGCCGAACTCCATCCGCCTGTGGGAGGCGATCGGTGCCGGGTCCATCCCGGTCATCATGGCGGACACCTTCACGCCGCCGGGCAACCAGGATCTGTGGCGCGAAGCCGCCCTTTTCTGTGGAGAAACGCTGCGTGAGGTACGGGCGCTGCCCCGCCTGCTGGCGGACATCGCCGGCGACCCGGAAACCCTGGCCCGCAAGCGCCGCGCTTTGCGCCAGTTGTGGAGCCTGTACGGCCCGGACAATTTCATCCACGATATAAGGCTGTTCTTTCTGGAAGGATGCCGCCCGGCAAGCGGGGGCGAGCGGACCTCGCGTCCGGCGGCCGGCCCGGCGCCGGTCGTCAGGACCCCTGTAAAGGTCTGTCTGTTCGGCCGCCACAGCAACCGGACGCCGCTTAGTTACGAACCCTATGAGGAACTGTATCGCGACAGGGTCAGGTTCGTCGATGCGATTGAAATGGCGGACGTCGTCATATCCGGCTTCGAGATCGACTTTCACGAGAATGCGGAGGCGCTCTGCAAGGCGTCGATCGCCAATCCATCGCTGAAATTCGCGATTTTTTCCGAAGAGCCTCTATGGGACACGCTCTGGAGCAGGAGTTTCGGCAAGCCCTTTGGCGAGATCGTGCATGGCGGCCACCGGGTAAAGTTCCAGATCTTCAACCATGCGGACGGTTCCCTGTTCGACTGGAGTCATATTCCCTATTTCCTGACGACGTCCGGTGACTATAGCGCGGTGTACAGCCATCTTTTCGCCAGAAACGCGGCGCAGCGGGTGGGTGAGGTGCTGGAACAATGGCGGGCGGCGCCCGTTCGCGCGGCCTTCTATGCCGAAAAGCGCGAAGGCAAGGACTATGATGTCAGTCATGCCGGCGGCACTATCCGGGGGCTTAGCGTGTTCCGCACGGACATGGCCAGCGCGTTCGATGGTCCCGCGGACGTGCGTGTCGGCAAGGGCTGGAATGACGCCCCGGTGCGCCAGACATTGGCGTCATGGCATCTCGACAAGCTGTGCGCGCTCGATCGAAGGGTTTTCATCATGTCGGCGATCGAGAACACCCATCAGAAGACCTATGTCACGGAAAAGCTGTTTGACGCCTTCGCTATAGGAGCCGTGCCCGTCTACGCCGCCGCGAGAGACCATGGCGTTCACCGCATCGTTAAAGGGGGCTTCCTGAATGTCGACGGGCTGACGCCGGCGCAGGCCGTCGACAGCATCCGGGCGTTCGTGCCGACCGACGCGTTCGCGCAGGAATGGCTGAATAGCCAGGCCCGGTTGGCGAATCTGTTTGCCGATAGCGGAATATTATGGCGGGAACGGCGGCGCGTGGCGGATCAGGTGGTCGATGCGCTGCATGCGATGATGGCGGGAGATGACCTTCGCCCAGCCTCATTGAGGGAGGTTGCCGCCGGATAGGGGCGGGGGCAGTCATGTGGCAGTCGTGGCGCGCGGGCGGCTGGTCCTTGCGCCCGCGTACAGCGTTTCGGCGGCGCGGCCCGGCCTTGGCCCGCCGCCTGTTGGGCGTCATAGGCTTTGACACTCATGCCGGAGTTTCGGTAGGCTGGCGTGGAAGGCCCCGGCCCGTCCGGGTGGGCAGGTCGGGGGTATTGATGGACGACATAATCGCAGGCTTGACGAAGAAAATCTCGACCCTCGAGAGAATGATGTCGGAAATCGTCGCCAGGAATGTCCCCCTTTCCGTGAGGCCGGACAGTCTGGCGGCGTTTGATGCCGCCCTCGCGCCGCGCGAGGAGGTGTTTCTGTTCGACGAGCAACTGGTCAGTTCGGCTCTATACGATACGGAACGGCCGGAAGGCGGGGTTTTCCGCTGGGTCGGCCCCCTCCCGCAGGTCGCGGTCGTGACGAAGGTGTCCAGGGCATCGCCGGTGTCGGTCGAGGTGTACGTAGCTGTCACCCTGAACGATGAGAATATTTCGGGTATGACGATATCTCTCAATGGGGAAGATGCGGCGACGAGGGTGGCGCCATGGGCCGGGGGAGCGGCCGTCGTCACCGCGACCTTTCCGGCCAGAGCCGATGCGCATCGCCACCCCTTGAGCGTCATAGAGATCACCGTGCCCCATGCAGCCCGGCCGAACGCCACCGATGAACGCATGCTTTCCGTCGGCATTCATAAAGTTGTGGTGCATGAGCGGTAGTCAGCGCGCAGGGCAGGCCATGGCGACGAGCGCGCCCGCCGGGACGGATGTCCCGCTTCAGATTATCGAGCGCGCCATGAAAATGTGGGGGGGCGAGGATTCGCTCGCCGGCTATTATGCGGCTGCGATCGCCGGGTTGCGGGATGCGCGCGCCACGGGACTGAGAAGCTGGGCGATGACGCTGGAAGATAGCGACGCCGCGCTCTGCCTCGCCGCGCTGGTGGAATGGAAGGCCGGCGTGCTGCCGCGGCAGAAAGTCGTCGAAGCCTTTGTCCGATATTTCTGGGGCAGCGCGGACAAGGGCTATCTGCCGAGGAATATTTTTGCCTATGTGGCGTCCGATTGCCAGGATCTTTGCGATGACAATATCCTGGAGCTGTTGACGGCGGTTGCTGAAAAACTGCCGGATGTGAAACGGCTGGCCCCCCTGTGGGCGGACAATGGCTATTGCGCCGACCATTTCCTGTCCCTTGCGGCGCTGCTGCTTGCGACGGGCCGGTTTGACGACAAGCTGGCGCTGTTGAGCATGGCGGCGCGGGCGAAGCCGGACCGCCTGCGCAGCCTGTGGGCCGGGCTGACGGAGACGCTCGACCTATACACCCTGTCCGACAGGGAACTGGCGCAGGTCGTTCGGCTGGGCATGCAGGCGGGCGGTTCGCCATTCGTGATTCGAACGCTTCGTCTGGACAGGCTGAAACCTGCCGACAGGGCGGTTATCGATATGTTCGTTGCTGGCGAGCTGATCGACAACAAGCGTTATGGGGCCGCCAGACAGGCCCTGTCGGCCGCCAATATCATCAGGGACGGAAAAACGGCATGGCGCGACCGTTTAAGCGCCCTTGTGGACCTTCGGGAATTCGGCGCTGGCTTTGCAAGGCTTCCGTTCAGCCGGAAATGGGATCAGGCTGGCGCCTATGTTGCCCTGCTCGCCCGCTATGAGGCTGTCGGTGGCGATCCCGATCTGGAGGCAAGGGCGGCGCTGGCGGCGCTGTCGGTGGCGCGCAATCAGCCTGTCGCGCGGTTCGATCCGCTGGACGGGGTGGTGCCCCGCTCGCCCTTCGCCAGAGCGCTGGCGCTGAGCCTGGTGGAGCAGGCGGCGCTGCCCGAAGACCGCGTGGCGGCACAGGCGCATTATCGCCTCTGTAAAAATGCGACTGCGGCCACATTGATGGCCATGGCCGATCGGTTCCATGCATCGGGCCGGGGTGTCGCCGCGCTGACCGCGCTGGAGATGGCGGGGGCGGTCATCGAAATCGGGCGGTTTCCCGCCTATGCGCTCAACAGCTATTTTTCCGCCGTGATGATCGATGGAGGGGCGCGCGCGCCGGCGTATCCGGGGGATGGCGACCGTCTGCATCGTGCGGAACTGAAAAATGTCAAATGGCCGGTTTCGGATAAGGGCCTGCCATGGCCCTATTGCAGGCAAGGCGTTCCGACGACGACCGGCCGCACGGACAGGTCGGAGGCGCCGCCCCGTATATCCGTCGTCATACCCCTGGTCGGCGCGGCGGCATCTGTCGAGGAAACCCTGCTTTCGGTGTTGAACCAGGGTTATCCTGCCGTGCAGATCATCCTGTTGCATGCAGGAGCGGCCGACGGCGCGGCGGACGTGCTGGAGCGTTATCGGGATCGGCTGGAGCATGTGGCGGTCGAGCCGGGGAAGGGCCGGGCCCACGCGATCAACACAGGCATGGCGCTGGCCGATGGCGACATTCTCCATTGGCTGAACGCGGATGAAATGCTGTGTCCCGGCGCGCTCGACGCGGTCGCGCGCGAATGGACCGGGTCGCAGGCGGACATCATCGCCGGGCTTTGCATGGAAGTATCCGATCGGCGCGTGATGCGCCTGACCCGGCCCCCGGCGCGGGGTATTGATTTGCCCTCTTCGGAAAGGGCGGAGTTTTTCGGACGCTGGACGAAGGATGAGTATTTCGACCGGCCCATAGCGTTTTTCTCCCGTCGCATATGGGAAGCGGCCGGCGGTTGCGTCCGGGAAGACATCGCCCATGGCATGGATTTCGACCTGTGGGTCAGGGCCGCCGATAATGGCGCGCGATATCGCGCGACAAATTTGCCCCTCGCCCTGTTTTGCGATCCTGTCGAACAGGACGCCGACGAACGCCTTGCCCGTATCGATGCTGAATCAGCACTCATGTCGGCCCATGGCTTCAACAAGCCGGACGAGAGCCGGGTTCGCGCGGTCGCGGGTCTGATCCGCACAAGTCTGGACGGGCAGGGCCGCGTCGCGCTGGTGTCCAGGCAATATGGGACGCTTTTTGCCAGCGGCACCGCCGCGGAAATGGGCGATGCCGCCCGGGGGTGGAGAATCGATTTCTATCCCGACCCGGATGACGTGCCGATCCCCGACGTCGACCTCATCATCCATCTGTGCCATGCGCCCGGCGATGGCGAGGATGTCGCATCCTACCGGCGGCGGGGCTATGCGGGTGCTGTTGTCGGCTGGTTCTGGGACAATCATCGTCATTATCTCCGCAATGCCGAAACAGCATGCAGGGTGGATGTCGTCATTCCGGCGCATGCCCTGTTCATGGAGTATCTGAAGAACGACAAGGCTATCGTTCTCGACGCCGTCCCGCTCTGTACGACGCAGTGGACGCCGCATCAGGCGCGCAGGCTTTATGAACGCTTCGGGGGCAGGAACAGGTCGGACCTGCTTTATGGTCGCTTTCTGAAACCGGACGTCGCGGCCGGAAGCCAAACGTCGGTTGAGGATATCCTGTCCCAATCGGTCGAAACCGCGCTCCAGATCCATGATGCGCGCGACCCGGCCGGTGGTTCTGGTCCGACCCCGGTCGAGCGTTTTCAGGAGTGGGCGAGGTATAAGACGTCGCTCTGCCTGCCGGTGCGCAATGATCTTCCGCAGCGGTTCTTCGACGCCTGGCTGACGGGACAGGTCCCGGTGGCGCCGGCGGCGTTGCGGCCGGCCCTCAGCGGGATCGATCCTGCCTTTGTCGAAGAGAATGCGGCGTTTTTCGATAGCTATGACGTAGCCGATATCGAGGCTGCCGCGGCGCACGCGCGTGCTCTGTTCGACAACGGCGGGGAAGCGGCGATGAAAGCCCGGCATATTGAGGCGGTTTCAAGGCAGATGCTTCCGCACCGGATAAAGACGATAATCGATTTGCTTGAGACGAGGACCCTGGGGCCTGACGCGGTAGGCCGCAGTCCTGTCGCGTAGTAACGGCCGCTCTGTCAGGGGGGATGCCTGATATCATGTGTTGAAAGGGGCCGGTCGATCAGGGCGAGGCGTCGTCTGATCCGCTCCACCGGAATCAATTTTGGCATATAATATGAGATGGATCGTTCGATTTTCATAAAGATGGGATTCATCTTGATAATGATTATAACAATTTTTATGCGCTTCGTGGCCAAGAACAAAGAATAGACAAGCAGGAACGACATTCATGAAGGAATTGGTAGCGTTCGATCTCGACGGCACGCTGGCGGAAAGCAAGCAACCGCTTCAGCCGCCGATGCAGGAAGCGATCGCCGATTTGCTGGCCGTGGCCCATGTCGCGGTGATTTCCGGGGGTGACTGGCCGCAATTCGACAAGCAGGTGGCGAGCCGCCTGCCGGCGCGGGCGGACCTGTCACGGCTGTGGCTGATGCCGACTACCGGCACCAAATTATACACGTACCGCGACGGTGCGTGGACGCCGGTCTATGCCGAATTGTTCGAGGACGCTCAGAAGAAGGCGATTCTGGAGGCGTTCGACGCATCGCTGGAGGCGACCGGCTTCGTGCCGGAGCAGACATGGGGCGAACGGATCGAGGATCGGGGCAGCCAGATCACCTTCTCCGCGCTCGGCCAGCAGGCGCCGATCCATGCGAAGGACATATGGGACCCGGACTTCGCCAAGCGCAAGATCATCCAGGCCGACCTGCGCACGCGTCTTCCGGGGCTGTCCATCAATATGGGGGGCGCAACCTCCATCGACATCACACGTGAAGGCGTCGACAAGGCCTATGGCCTCAAGAAGCTGCGCGACGCCAGCGGCATCGCCCTGGACGCCATGATGTTCATCGGCGACGCCATCTTCCCCGGCGGCAATGATTATCCCGCCAAGGAACTGGGGCTGGACACGGTGCGGGTGCGCGACCCCGAAGAAACGCTGTCGGTCATCGCCGCGATCGTCGCCTGCCAGAAATAGCCGCGCGCGCGGCTATTTATCCGCCGCTATGCCGATGCCGGCCGGTGCAGGGCGGCATCGGACGAAAACGTGTCGGTCAGAACGAGCCGCGAAAGTTTGCCGGGGGATCGCTGGCCGGAAAGGATTCGTCGGACTGTTCGTCGACCAGGTCCCAATCCTCTTCCTCTATACCCTGCTGTTCCGCGGGGCCGGCGTCGCGGACGATGCCGGACGAACCGACCGGGCCGCGATCGTCGGTGTCCGGCCTGGCCTGCCACCGTTGCCAGCCTTTCCATGCGGCGGTGCCCAGTCCGGCCAGAAAAGCAGCTTTGAACAAGGATTTCATTTCCGCGTCTCCTTTCGATCCTCAATATGGACCCAATCCGCATTGTCCCGGCCGACGGCATCGGGGGGCAGGCGGATTTCACCTTCTTCATCCGAACCGCCGCCATCCGATCCGTCCGGCACGCCAGCCGCCTGTTCGCCGGGTGGCGCGGGCGTCCATCGCTCGCGCAGGGCCGCATCGATCATGGCGCGCCAGATGTGGCCGTCGCCCGCTTCCCGCATGACGGCGTCAGGCTCCTTCATGATGGCGAGCATGCTGGCGGCCTGCTCCAGATGCGCCGGCCAGTCGTCCGGTCGGCCTGCCGCAAGATGGCGGGCCAGGCGTTCAATCAGGCTGGGCTGGTCCATGGTTCGGGAACGCTTCCCCGCGCGCTCCGTTCCGTCCGGTCATGCCTGTGGCGCAATGATGTGAACCGGTGCCGCTCTGGCGCATTGAGGGTGTGGCATCAGCGCAAGGAGACAAGCCATGCCCCAGGGTGACAAGAGCAGCTATACAGACAAGCAGAAACGCAAGGCGCGGCATATCGAGGAGAGCTATGCAGATCGCGGCGTGGGCAAGGCGGAGGCGGAACGCCGGGCCTGGGCCACGGTGAACCGGGAATCGGGTGGCGGTAACAAGAGCGGTTCCGGTCGGGGGAGGCCGGACAGCCATGACTCCTCGCGCAAGGGCGGCGCCGCTGGCGTGCGTCGTTCCGCCGCGGATCGTTCCGCAGCCGCCAGGAAGGGCTGGGAAACGCGCCGCCAACGCGCCGGGGGGTGACGGCCTGATCGTCGGACGGCCACCCTGATCGCAAGATGGAAGGGCGGCGGATGAGCGCAGCGCACAAAAAAGCCGCCCGTTGCGGGGCGGCTTTCCTGCTTGTCGCGGCCAGACGGTCGCGGCGATAGATTAAATTCAGGCGTCCTCCGCCGGTGCCTCTTCGGCGACGGCGGCGATTTCGCCGGGTTCCGCGTTCGGATCATAATCCTCGGTGAAACCGCTTTCGTCCTTTTCGAACAGGTCGGCCATGACATCGACGCCCTGGCTCTGCAATTCGGCCTCCTCGGGGGAGCGCGCGACGTTCACCTGAATGGTGACGGCCACTTCGGGGTGCAGTGCGATCTTGACGTCGAACAGGCCGAGCGTCTTGATCGGGCGTTCCAGCACGACCATTGCCTTGGTGACGTTGGTGACGCCGTCGGCATGCAACGCTTCCACCACGTCGCGCACGGCGACCGAGCCATAGAGATGGCCGGCGTTTGACGACTGGCGAATCAGGACGATCTGCTTGCCATCGACACCTTCGGCCGACTGCTGGGCGTCGGAGCGGCGAGCCGCATTGTCCGCCTCGATCTTCGCGCGGTTGGCTTCGAAGACCTTCTTGTTGGCGGCGTTGGAGCGCAGCGCCTTCTTGTTGGGCAGCAGGAAGTTGCGGGCATAGCCGTCCTTCACGGTGACGACATCGCCGATCGCGCCCAGTTTCTCGATACGTTCGAGCAGGATGATTTCCATGTCTGCTACTCCCTCACTTCACGATGTAGGGCAGCAGGCCCAGGTGACGGGCGCGCTTGATGGCCTGGGCCAGTTCGCGCTGCTTCTTGGCGGACACCGCGGTGATGCGGCTCGGGACGATCTTGCCGCGTTCGGACACGAAGCCCTGAAGCAGACGGACGTCCTTATAATCGATCTTCGGCGCATCCTTGGTCGAGAAAGGGCAGCTCTTGCGGCGGCGGAAAAATGGGCGTGCCATGAGTCAGATCTCCTTATTCGCCATCGCCGTCGCGGTCGCGGCGGCCACGGCCACCGGTCCGCTCGCTCTTGCGCATCACGACCGACGGGCCGGTTTCCAGTTCATCGACCTTGATGGTCATGTACCGGATCACATCCTCGTTGATCTGGGTCTGGCGCTCCAGCTCGGCGACGACGCCGGCGGGGGCGTCGATGTTGAGCATGACATAATGCGCCTTGCGGTTCTTGGCGATCTTGTATGCCAGCGTGCGCAGGCCCCAGGTTTCGACCTTGGTCACCTTGCCGGCATTGTCTTCGACGATCTTGGTGGCGGTTTCCGCCAGTGCGTCCACTTGCGCCTGTGCCAGATCCTGGCGCGCAAGGAACACATGCTCATAAAGAGCCATGTCCATACCTTCTATGTTGGCCGATCGCTGACATGCGCACCATGCGTCATGCCCCTCCGGCTGTCGTCCGCTTGAAGTTCCGCGGTCGGGCGAGTCGTCCCCGCCGTTCGCGAAGCGCGGCCTATGGCGGAAATGCGGCGCCTTGGCAAGCGTGTCCGCGCACCGCTCTGCCCGGGCGGAGGGGACTTGTCACCGACTGCCCGCCTGCGCCAAAAGGGCGGCCGAGAGGCAGGGGGACGGGGATCGTGGCAGTCATCATCGCGGCATTGTCGCTCTTCCTGCTGATGCTGGCGGCATATCGCGGCATGAGCGTCATATTGATGGCGCCGCTGCTGGCGATGCTGGCGGTGCTGCTGACCGATCCGGCGGCGGTCCCGGCAGTCTTTTCGGGCCTGTTCATGGACAAGGCCGCCACATTCCTGAAGCTCTACTTCCCGGTTTTCCTGCTGGGGGCGGTGTTCGGCAAGCTGGTGGAGATTTCCGGCTTTTCCCGCGCGATCGTGACGGCCGTGATCGGTTTTGTCGGCAGCGCGCGCGCCATTCCCGCGATCATGGTGGTGACGGCGCTGCTGACTTATGGCGGGGTGTCGGTTTTCGTCGCGGTCTTCGCCGTCTATCCCTTCGCGGCGGAGATGTTCCGGCGGGCCGATATTCCCAAGCGATTGGTGCCCGCGACGATCGGCCTGGGCGCGCTGACCTTCACCATGGATGCGTTGCCCGGCACGCCGCAGATCCAGAATATCATCCCGACGAGCTTTTTCGGCACGACGACCTGGGCGGCGCCGGTGCTGGGCCTGATCGGGTCGGTCATCATCGCGGCGGCCGGTCTCCTCTACCTCGACTGGCGGCGCCGGTCGGCGGCGGCGGCGGGGGAGGGCTATGGCGCGCCCGAGACGCTGGTGAACGAACCCGCCCCGGTCGATGCCCATTCGAAGATGGCGCATCCGTTCGTGGCGCTGCTGCCCCTGCTGGTGGTGGGGGTCGCCAATCTGGCGCTGACCATGATCATCCCCCGTCTGGTCGACGGGCAGGATATCAGCGTCTCGCTGGCCGGGCTCGACGAACCGGTCAGGGTCAAGGTGGCGCAGATGGCGGCGCTCTGGGCGGTGGAAGGGGCGCTGCTGCTGGGTATCGCGGTCATCCTCCTGACCGCCTTTCCCGCGGTGTCGCGCCGGTTTGCCGAAGGATCGAAGGCGGCGGTGGGTGGCGCGCTGCTGGCGGGGATGAATACCGCCGTCGAATATGGGTTCGGCGCGGTCATCGCCGCGCTGCCGGGCTTCCTGATCGTCAAGGAGGCGTTGCGCGCCGTGCCCGACCCGCTGTTGAACGAGGCGATCACCGTGACGTCGCTTGCCGGCATCACCGGATCGGCTTCGGGCGGGCTGTCGATCGCGCTCGCCGCGATGGGCGACCAGTTCATGATCGCGGGCGATGCGGCGGGCATCCCGCGCGAAGTGCTGCACCGCGTCGCGTCCATGGCGAGCGGCGGCATGGACAGCCTGCCGCACAACGGCGCGGTCATCACCCTGCTGGCGGTGACCGGCCTGACGCATCGGCAGGCCTATAAGGATATTTTCGCGCTGACCCTGATCAAGACGATGACGGTCTTTGCCGTGATTGCGGTCTATTATCTGACGGGATGGGTCTGATCCTGCGCCCCCGAAGAACGGAGTCTCCGGGGGCGTTTTCCGGACAGGCGGTCGGCACTTAGCGGAGCGCGCCGCCGATGATGGCGCCGATGATGCCGCTGGTGATCGCCACCAGCACCGCGTCATTCCCCGACTGTACCCACTGATAGCCGCGCGGCGGCGCCGACAGGCGATAGTCGCGATAATTGTTGACCACCCGATAGTTTGCGCTGTGGCGGCGGTCGAAGCGCTGGCCCTTGCTCCACCGATGGGCGCGATGATCGTTGCGTATGACGGTGCGCTGCTTGACGACGGTGCGGCCATGGGGCGCCTGCTTCACCACGCGCACATTCTGACGATGCGGGGCGGCCTGGGCCTGGCTGGCGACCATCGGGCTGACGACCATCGCGGTGGCGGACAGCGCCATCAGAAACTTCCTGAACATCTTTCTGCTCCTCGTTCGTTTCGGCGCCTCTCTTGGCGTCAGGGACAGGGATAGGCGGCAGGTGTCGCGCAAATGTCCCGGCAAGACCGCCGGAATGTCGGAAAATGTATCGGGCGCGACAGCGGCCGGGTGACCGGTTGCGTCCGCCGGCCCGCACGTGCCCCCCCCGGACGGCAACCCTGTTGCCAAATGGCGACACCGTGCAGTCAGGCGTCAACCATGTCCCGCCGGTGTCATAAACCGTCGCTAGGTCGCCCCGAAAATCACCAAAAGGGGCTGTTCATGTTTTCTGAAAAATCCCGGGCCAGTGGCTCCAGACTCGTCGTGGCGCTGCTCGCCGCCACGATGTTTTCGACTCCCGCCCTGGCGGGCACGCTGGTCGGCACGGTCATCGATTCCGGCGGCGTACGCGGCCTGGAAGGCGCGGAAGTCGAACTGGTTGAACTGGGTCGCCGCGCCACGGCCGGTCAGGACGGTAGCTATCGTTTCGTCGATGTGCCCGGCGGGAACTACACGCTGCGGGCGACCTATGCCGGCGCTGATGCACGCACCACGACCGTCAGCGTTGCCGACATCGGCACGACGCGGACCATGATCGCGCTGGGTGAGGGCGACCACAGCACCATCCTGGTCATCGGTCAGCACGCCAATCTGGGCAGTTCCATTTCCCGTCAGCGCGCCGCCGACGGCGTGTCCACGGTCCTGACCCGCGATGCGGTCGGGCAGTTTCCCGACCAGAATGTGGCCGAAGCACTGCGCCGCGCTCCGGGTATCAACGTGCTGAACGACCAGGGCGAAGGCCGGTTCGTGTCGGTGCGCGGCCTCGATCCCAACCTCAACTCGACGTCGATCAACGGCAACCGCGTGCTGGCCACCGGTGGTGACGAGCGCGCCGCCGCGCTCGACGTGATCCCGTCGGAACTGGTCGAATCGATCGAAATCAAGAAGACCCTGACCCCGGACATGGACGGCGACACGCTGGGCGGATCGATCGAGATCGAAACTACCAGCGCCTTTGACCGCAAGGGCGGCTTCCTGTCGTTGAAGGCGGAAGGGTCGTACAGCGATTTGCGGGACGTTGTCAGCCCGAAGGTCGGCCTGGATTTTTCGACACGGCTTGGCGAGAATTTCGGCATTTCGGGCGGCGTCAATTATCACAAGCGCATTTTCGGAAGCGACAATGTCGAGATGGACGGCTGGACTGAAGCCGACAACGGCGTCGTCTATGCCGAAGATCTCGAATATCGCGACTATGACGTGACGCGTGAGCGGATCGGCGGCAGCCTCTCCCTCGACGCGCGTGTCGGCGATACGACCGAACTCTATGTGCGCGGCGTGTACAGCCGCTTCGACGACCATGAATACCGCCGCCGCCTGATCTTCGGCTTCGATGGCGAACCCGCGTCGGGCACGGACACGAGCGCGACCTTCGATTCGGCCGACGACCGCATCGAAGTGCGGCGCGACCTCAAGGACCGGCAGGAAATCCAGACCATCAAGACGGTTTCCATTGGGGGCAAGACCGAAACCGGCCCATGGCGCCTGACCTATGACGCCGCCTGGTCGGAAGCCCGCCAGTTCGAGGATGGCTCGGTCGATCCCATCCGCTTCCGGCGTCGTTTCCAGAAGCCGGACGAACTGGGCGTGACGATCGACACGTCGCGGATGCAGCGTCCCGGCTATGCGATAAATTATGGCGAGGCGGACTTCCTCGACCCCGCCGGCTATCGTCCCTCGCTGCTCGAACGGACGACCGATGAAAATGCACGCGACCGTGAATATTCGTTCCGTGCCGATGTCGCCCGTTCCTTTGCCCTCGATAGCGGCACGTTCGAGGTGCAGGGCGGCGTCAAGGCGCGTTTCCGCGACAAGAAGCTGGATTTCACCATCGATCTTTTCGACGATTTCGATGGCGACTTCACGCTCGCGGATGTGCTTGGCCGCCAATCCTACGGCCTCGCGGCCATCGACCCGGTGCCCGGCCCGCGCCAGTGGCGCGATTTCTACAAGGCGAACGGCACGACGGGCATGGGTCGCAATGCCCTCGAAAGCGACTGGGTGTCCGCCGCCGAGGATTATCGCGCCAAGGAGGATATCCTCGCCGGCTATCTGCTCGGCCGGTTCGACAGCAGCACGCTGCGCATTATCGGCGGTGTTCGTGTCGAGCGGACGCGGAACGAATTTTTCGCCAATCGGCTGGAGGTGAACGAGGACGCGGAAACGCTGACGATCACGCCCGTCGAATTCAAGCGCGACTATACCGACTGGCTGCCCAGTCTGAACATCCGTTACGCGCCGGCCGACGACGTGGTCCTGCGCGCCGGCGCTTTCCGCAGCGTGGTGCGGCCCAAGCTTTCCGACATCGCGCCGCGCTTCGTCGTGGAGGAGAATGAGGATGGCGATCGGGAGGGCAGCTTCGGCAATCCCGACCTGCAACCCTATCGGGCCTGGAACTTCGACGTGACGGCGGAATATTATTTCGCGCGCAATGCGGTGCTGCAGGGCGGTTTGTTCTACAAGCGGATCGACGATTTCATTGTCGAAGCCAAATTCGATGACGATGATGCGCCCTATAACGGCACCTATAACGGCATTCCCTTTACCGAAGCGGAAATCCCGCTGAACGGCGGCAAGGCCACGGTCAAGGGCGTCGAACTCGCCTATCAGCAGGCGCTCGATTTCCTGCCGGGCGCGCTTGACGGTCTGCTTGTGAACCTCAACTACACCTTCACCGACGCCAAGGGGCGGCTCGCCGGAGAGGCGGGCGCTCCGGGCCGCAGCATCCGGCTGCCCACATCGTCCAAGCATACGTTCAACGCCGTGCTCGGCTATGAGAAGGGGCCGGTGAGCCTGCGCCTCTCCGGCGCCTATCGTTCGGGTTATCTCGACGAGACCGGCGGCGATGCCGATGAGGACCGCTATGTCCGCAGGCATTTCCAGGTCGATCTCACCGGAAAATATCAGCTGACGAAGAACATCCAGTTCGTCGGCGAACTGGTGAACATCTTCGACCAGCCCTACACCGCTTATCAGCGGTACGAGGGGCGTAACCGCCTCTTGCAATATGAGGAATATGGCATGACCGCCAAATTCGGCGTGCGGGCCAGCTTCTGATGAAGGCCAGACCGGGCCGGCAATATCCGCCGGCCCGGATGATGGCGGCGCCGGTCCGTGAGGCCGGGCCGCGGGGGGGCGACAGGCCCTGACGATAGCGTGGGGGCATGCAAACAGAGCCCCCGGTGCATCCTGCAGGAGAGCATATATGCGTCTGACGATGTTTTGCGGCGCCGCCATGCTGGCGTTGACGGCAACCGCGCTGGAAGCGCAGCCCGCACCCGTGAAGCCGGCCCATTCGGCCGGCAAGCCCTATGCGGCGCGCAACCTGCCCGATCGTATCGTGCTCAGCGCCGGCGCGGATGCCGCGCGGGAGATGGCGGTGGCGTTCCGCACCGACACCGCGCAATCGGTGGCGCAGGCGCAGATCGCCCCGGCGATCGACGGCCCGAGCCTGGAAGCGCGCGCGACGCTGGTTGCTGGTACGAGCATGCCGATCACCACTGAAAATGGCGATGCGGTCTATCATCGGATACGCTTCACCGGCCTCGATCCCGACAGCGCCTATGTCTATCGGGTGAAGGGCAGCGCGGGCTGGAGCGAGTGGTTCCAGTTCCGCACAGCTTCCGTTCAGGCCAAACCGTTCCGTTTCCTCTATCTGGGCGATACGCAGAACGACATCCTCAGCATCGCATCGCGGGTCATCCGGGAGGCTTTCCACGCCACCGCCAGCCCTGCTCTGGTCGTGCATGCCGGCGATCTTGTCGCCCAGCGCGAAGAGATGGTGCATGACGACGAATGGGGTGAATGGACGCAGGCGGGCGCCTATAATTACGCGATCGTGCCCCAGCTTCCGGCGACCGGCAATCATGAATATGTCGATGTGATCGCCGCGGACGGCAGCGAAAGCCGCAAGCTCGGTCCCCACTGGCCGCGTCAGTTCGCGTTGCCGGAAAATGGCGCGCGGGGCGTGGAGGCGACGACCTATTATGTCGATTATCAGGGCGTCCGCTTCATCGCGCTGGACGGCACCGCCGCCCTCGATCTCGGTGCGCTGGAAGCGCAGACCCGCTGGCTCGACGCCACGCTCGCATCCAGCAAGGCGACATGGAATATCGTCACCTTCCATCAGCCGATCTTCACCTGCGCCCGGCCGCGGGATACCGAAGTGCTGAAGGCCGCCTGGAAGCCGATATTCGAGTCGCGCAAGGTCGATCTCGTTCTTCAGGGTCATGACCATTGCTACAGCCGCCTGACGGCGGAGGCAGGGAAAACGGCATCCGCAAGGGCGCGCGCCGACGGCGGCGTGCAGGGGCCGGTCTATCTGGTCTCCGTGACCGGGTCGAAAATGTACGGCCTCAATGACCGTTCCGGCACCCAGCCCGATCGCGTGGCGGAGGATACGCAGCTCTATCAGCTGATCGATGTCGAGGCGGATCGGCTGCGGTTGCGCACCCGGACCGCCACCGGTCGCCTTTATGACGGCTTCGACCTGATCCGCCAGGCTGATGGCGGCAACCGGCTGGTGGAAACCGGCGGGCTGATCAACGAGCGCCGTTGCGACGGCGCGACCGGCCCGGACGCTGTGCCCTGCACCGCGCGACCCAAGGACTGACCGATGAAATATCTGTTCTTCACGCTGCCCATCCTCCTGCTTGCCGGCTGCGCCGCCGGTGAGGTCGCGCTGCCGCAAGGGGTCGCCGCGCTGGGCGATCGGGCGAAGCCCGTACCCGCCGCCATCGAAACGATGGTTGCCACAAATCCCCGGGTCGATGCCGACGATCCCGCTCTATGGGCCGATCCGCGCGACCCGTCGCGCGCCGTGCTGTTCGGCACGGACAAGACCGAGGGGCTGTATGTCCATGACATGGATGGCAAAGTCCGCCAGTTCCTGCCCGACGGTCCGCTCAACAATGTCGATCTGCGGACCGGCTTCGTGGTCGATGGCAAGGATTATGTCCTGGTCGCGGCGACCGAGCGGCGTAAATTCGGGATCGCCACCTATCTGTTCGATCCCGACAGTTTTGAAACCCGCCCCTACGGGTTCATCCACACGGGCGCCGAATTCGGCGAGCCCTACGGTTTTTGCACGGCCCGGATCGGCGATAATTTCTACCTGATCCCCAATAACAAGCAGGGTGATATCCGCGTCTATCGCCTCGCTGCCGGCGCCGCCGCCGCGACGGCCACGCTGGAACGCAGCCTGAAGGTCGGCACCCAGCCGGAGGGCTGCGTCGTCGATGATGAAGCAGCCCGTCTCTATGTCGGGGAGGAGGATGTCGCGATCTGGCGTTTCGATCTGGCGCCCGGGGCGATCGCGGACCCTGTCATGGTCGCGCCTGTGGACGGCAAGCGCCTGACCGCCGACGTCGAGGGGCTGGCGATCCTGCGCGATCGCGGCACCGATTATCTCATTGCGTCAAGTCAGGGTGATGCGACCTTCCCGGTCTGGCGGATCGATGGCGACACCTATCATTATGCCGGGCGCTTCACGGTCGATGGCGGCGCCATCGATGCGGTGACCGGCACTGACGGCCTTGCGGCATGGAGCGGTCCCATCGGTCCCTTCCCGGAAGGCGCGATCGCCATGCATGACACCGACGATGGCGCCGGCCAGCAGAATTTCAAGATTGTCGACTGGCGCGCGGTACGAGAGGCGCTGGCGCTTTAGCGGGGGGCTTCCCGTCACGTTCCGGCAACAGGCCAGGCAGCCGTCCCGAACGGGGCGGCGGCATTGGCTGGCCGCCGCCGAGTCATTTGAACCGTCTTCACGCGGGCATGCGCCGGGTGGATGCACCGCAAACCAGTCATTGAAAGTTCATTTCGCGGTTCTATGAACAGGGGTGCGGGCCGGGCCCCTCTGGCGATCTTTGCGGGATCGCGATGTCGGACCGCATCGAGTGTGTTCGATGCAGGTCCCCGGTCGTCCCAAAGACCCTGTTCGAGCAGCTCGTCGGTTCTGGCTTAACGAGGATGGCAAAGTGCTCGACCACCATGTCCTGAGGCGAACCGGGCAACGAACCGGCGCCGCGCCATGCGGCGTGCGGCCTCAACCCGGCCCGCGCTGTCCTGTGCCGGAAGTATATGACGCTTTGGCCCTGCGCGCGCTGCTGAAGGCGCTCGTCGCGCCGCCCGTCCGTTCCACGCCCGCGCCTTGCCGGCCGATTTTCGGTACGCCGTTCCCAGGGATGGGGCCGATGCCGCAGGGTGGACAATGCGCCTGAGCGGCCGGTGACGATGGCGGTTTCGGCGGAGGCGAGTGCCATCGGGGCGATGCCCGCACGGTGCAAGGCCCGTCACCCGTGCGCTATATGGGAGCGTATGCCCGGCGCTGGCGTTCAACGGCATCATGCTGGATGTCCCTGGAGAATGATGTGGAAGAGATCATCGCGCGTGCGACCGCGTTTATCACGCAGCACGGTATATGGGCGGGACCGATCATCGGCCTGCTGGCATTTGGCGAATCGCTTGCTCTGGTAGGACTTTTCATTCCTGCCACCGCCCTGATGATCGCCGTCGGCGGTTTGCTGGGGACCGGGGTCCTGGACCCGGCGCCGATCCTATTCTGTGCCATGGCCGGCGCCATTCTGGGTGACTGGGTTTCCTTCATGGTCGGTCGCCGCATCGGTCCGTCGGTCTATCGCCGCTGGCCGCTCAACCGTCATCGGCCGATGGTGGCACGGGCGAGGCTGTTCTTCCGGCGCTATGGTTTCGTGTCGATCTTCATCGGCCGGTTCCTGGGGCCTATCCGCGCGACCATTCCGCTGGTGGCCGGTGTCATGGACATGGACCGTCGCCGGTTCCAGTTCGCCAATATCAGTTCGGCGCTGCTCTGGGTCCCGGTGATGTTCGCGCCCGGTTATTTCGCCGTGCGCAGCCTCGGTTCGGTCGACAGGATCACCGAGGCGCATCTGCTGGGCATCGGCCTTGTCGTCGCTGTCCTGACGGTCGGGGCGACGATGATCGGCGCGCGGCTTCTGGGCCGGATCGACCGAAAGCGCCCGGAATTGCGGACCGGCTCCGCGAACGCCGATTGAAAAATACATTCTATCCACGCGGAGCGGCGCTATGAAGGCAACTGCGCTACCGCCTGTTCAAGGAGTTGATTGACGATGGAGATGCTGCTCGACCCCTCCATACTCGCGGGGCTGGCGACCCTGATCGTTCTCGAGGTCGTTCTCGGCATCGACAATCTGGTTTTCATCGCGATCCTGGCGGACAAGCTGCCGCCGCATCAGCGCGACAAGGCGCGCGTGCTGGGCCTCAGCCTCGCGCTCATCATGCGTCTTGGCCTGCTTGCCAGCATCGCCTGGATCGTCGGCCTGACCGCGCCCGTCTTCGAGGTCGTCGGCAAACCGTTCTCCTGGCGGGACATCATATTGATCGGCGGCGGGCTGTTCCTGCTGCTCAAGGCCACCAAGGAAATTCACGAACGGCTGGAAGGGGATGCGGCCCATGGTCCCGCGGGCCCCGCCCATGCCGCCTTCTGGGTGGTGATCACCCAGATCATCGCGCTCGATGCCGTTTTCTCGCTCGATTCCATCATCACCGCCGTCGGCATGGTGGAGGAGTTGTGGGTGATGATGACCGCGGTGGTCATCGCGATGGTGATCATGCTCGCCGCGTCGAAACCGCTTACGGTGTTCGTCAACCGCCATCCGACCGTCATCATCCTGTGCCTGAGCTTCCTGCTTCTGATCGGGTGCAGTCTGGTTGCCGAAGGGTTCGGGTTCCACATTCCCAAGGCGTATCTCTACGCGGCCATCGGCTTTTCGATCCTGATCGAGATGTTCAACCAGATGAGCAGCCGCAACCGCCGCAAGGCGCTGGCGCATGTGCCTATGCGCCAGCGCGCGGCGGACAGCATCTTCCGGCTGCTGACGCCTACCTCGGCGTCGGCGGGGGGCGCGGCGCCCGTATCGGACGATCATGGCCTTGCGCCGGGTGCCGATGCCTTCCAGCCTGCTGAACAGGCGATGATCAGGGGCGTGATCGAACTGGCGGATCAGCCCGTGCGTGTGTTGATGACGTCGCGTTCCGATATTTTCTGGCTGGACGCCGACGCCGATGCCACCATCAACCGCGATCGTCTGATTGAAAGCGGGCGCACGCGGGTGCTGGTTTGCCGCGGCGGGCTCGACGGCATGCTCGGCATGGTTGAAACCCGCGAAGCGCTGCCCGCGCTTCTGCGCGGCGATGGCGATCTTGCCGCGCTCGTCCAGCGGCCGCTCGTCGTGCCGGACGAAATCACCGCGCTGCGGCTGATCGACGTGTTGCGTGAGACGGGTGAGCGGTTCGCGGTGGTCGTCGATGGCCATGGCAATATCGATGGCATCGTCACTTCGACCGACATTTTCGCGGCGATCGCGGGCGATCTGGCCGAGGATGAGGATGAAGGCGATATCGTGCGGATCGACGACCGCACCATCGAGGTGGACGCGCGGATCACGCGCGAGGATCTGGCCGAAGCGATGGGACACGAAGCCCTGATGACAGTTGGACGCTACTCTTCCCTTGGCGGGTTCTTGCTGTTCGAGTTCGGCCGGATGCCTGATCCGGGCGAGACGATAGAACGCGAAGGGCTGTCGATCACCGTCCAGTCCACGCGCCCCAGCCGGATCGGGCGGGTTCGGGTTACCCGGATCGACACCGCCCTGACGGACGGTCAGGTCCAGCCATGACGACCGGCCAGCATCCTATATCCATGCGTTAGGCGATATATCGTACAAGCCCGCGTTGGCGCCTGATCCGGCCGACGCGGGCTTTTTACAGGGCCGGCGTGCCGCAAGCGGGCAAGCGTGCTCCAACGGCCATGAGCCGGGTTGATGCCATTCATTGGGATGTGCGCCATCCGGCGACGTGATCGGGCGCGACCGACACGAGGGCACGCACGAAATGGTCTTCCGGGGACGTTGCGTGAGCGGTGCGAAACCGTCGAAACCAAAGGGCGAGAATGAACCGTTTCCCGTCCGATGGTCGCTGGACGCCTGCATCCGCGCAGGAGCCGGATAAGCAGGTTGTCTCCGTTCCGGGCTGCGATGCTGAGCAGGCAGCATCGAGTGGGCCGGGTGGATTTTTAGTGCATTGGCGCGCCCATCGCCTGTGTTGGCCTGGGGGGCGAAGGACCAAAAGGCCCATTGCAGCGTCAGATCGATTTGAAATATCGACTTATTCCTGCGCCTTGCTTCCTCGCACTGGGAGCATTGCGCTTCAAATATCGATGGCGCTATTCATGGGTCCTGTGATCCTAAGGCTGCGTCTGCCGATACACCGCATCCCAAGGCGGCAGGTTGTTCGGCATCCATCGCCACGGCGCGCCGGACTTCATTATGTAACGTAGACCTTCTGCGTCTACTCGCAGTTTAGCACTGTCAATATTCCAGAATATGCAGGTGGCGCATATACTCTGGAAATACCCGTTGAAACAAAATCACAATATTCTAAGACGCGATAGATGGGGGGATAAAGAATGGCGCGATGCGTGCCGTCCAGTCCTCAGCGCATAGGGGGATGGGATGTCGTCGAAAGCTTGGCTCTTTAATCGTGAAAAGCTGTTGGGTATCAGCGGGCTGGCTTTAGCGGCGGCGATCGCTCAGCCGGTTCAGGCGCAAACCTGCTCCGGCGTGGCGAGCGCGATGTGTGTCATCAACGTAACCCGGAACGATCAGGAAATAATCACGCGGGGGCCGACATCGATCATCAATTCGGCGACGGGTACGTCGATCGTCCAGTCAGAGTTCAACTATCTGTTCATCGACAATCGCGCCGGATCGACGGTCGATTCCATTGTTTTCGCACCCTTCGTGCCCAGGCCCGCGTTCGGCGATGTGGGCATTGTTAACCGCGACACCGCGGTGATCGTCAACAGCGGCGC
The DNA here is from genome assembly GCA_050251675.1 of Sphingobium sp. Taxonomy (GTDB): domain Bacteria; phylum Pseudomonadota; class Alphaproteobacteria; order Sphingomonadales; family Sphingomonadaceae; genus Sphingobium. The sequence goes on along the minus strand of JBFWMJ010000036.1, from coordinate 496 downwards.
CATTGGGGGCGATGTCGTGTTCAACTAGGAAGGCATATATGTGCATGCCGGTGGAACGATCGCAGGAGATCTGCGCACCCGGCTCGGTAATGAACAATTGGATTCACCCGTTTTTTTCGAAGGTTTTACGACTCAGGTCATTATTGACCGTGCGGCGGGTGACATCGCGGAAGGCAAGGTGGACCTGGGCAACGGGCTCGATTTCCTGGTGAAATCCTTTTCCTCGTCGGGCACCTATGCCTTGCCGACATCATTGCCCCTTTCCATCGAGGGTGGCGGTGTCGAGGCGCTTGGCGCGAATACGACCGTTACGATCGCGGGGGATGGGGCTGGCATCATGGCGTTTGGCGACGGTCGCATCGTCAACACCGGCACCATCGGTCCCATCGATATGTCCGGCAGCGGACTTTCGGCAGCGGATATCGGAATTGAATTCAGTCTGCGCGCCATCGAATATAATGGTGCCGTCGAACAACAGCAGATCGCTCTTTTACCA
>JBFWMJ010000035.1:0-23515 GCA_050251675.1 Sphingobium sp. | reverse complement strand
CCGGCCCTTCCGCGCCGGTCGCGCATTCGGCGATATAGCGATACCCAGTGGTGCCGTCAGCCGCCTTCCCCGCTTCGGACCGCCAGCCAACCACCCGCAGGCATTGGACGGAGGATCGCCGGAACAGATCGGACGGATCGATCGGCGCGAAAGCGGGAAAGGCGATGACCCGCTTTGCCGGGTTGGCCGCCACCACCGACAGCGCGGCCTCCTTTTCCGCCCGACGCTGCAATTGCCAGACACCAAGCCCGATCATCGCCAGCACCGCGACGATCACGATGACCGTGGGAATCAGCGGTATGCGTGCTTTCATGGCCGGCCATCCTTCCCTGCAAGCGACCGCTTCCGCCCATTACAGAACGGACCGCCCATCGCAGAAGACGGGCGGTCCGGCCATGATCGGTGCAAGGTGAACCAAACCGACATAAGCCGCGCCGTTCACCTTTTCATGATTATCAGCCGTGGATCGGCGCGCCCCAACCGCCCCACACATAGATGGCAACGAAGAGGAACAGCCATACCACGTCGACGAAATGCCAATACCACGCCGCCGCTTCAAAGCCGAAATGCTGACGCGGCGTGAAATGGCCCTTATAGGCGCGGATCAGGTTGATGATCAGGAAGATCGTGCCGACCAGAACGTGGAAGCCGTGGAAGCCGGTCGCCATGTAGAAGGCCGAGCTATAGGGGCTGCCACCAAAGGGGAAAGGCGCATGGGCATATTCATAAGCCTGGATGATCGAGAAGATCACACCCAGAATAACCGTGAGCCACAAGCCGTTCTTCAAGCCCTGCCGATCCCCATGGATCAGGCTGTGATGCGCCCAGGTCAGCGTCGTACCGGAGCAAAGCAGGATCAGCGTGTTGAGCAACGGCAGCTGGAAGGCGTCCATCACCTCGATATCCTTCGACGGAAACATCCCGTCGATGGGCGCCAATTCACTGGGGAACAGCGCGAAGTCGAAGAAAGCCCAGAACCAGCCCACGAAAAACATCACTTCGGTGGCGATGAACAGGATCATGCCATAGCGCAGATGCAACTGGACGACAGGGGTGTGATCGCCGGCATGCGCCTCCACAACGACCTGGGCCCACCAGCTGTAGAAAGTGAAAAGAAGGCCGGCCACACCGATGAGGAAAACCCAGCCGCCGCCCGCGGGCAGCGCATCGGGGTGCATCCACATGATCGCGCCAAAGGCCATCACCAGCGCCGACATGGAGCCGAAAAGCGGCCAGATGCTGGGAGGAAGAATATGATAATCGTGATTCTTGGCGCCGGCCATGCTCTGCACTTCCCTGTTCACGGTTCGCGTTATTGTTCTGTCGCCTTAGCTCGGCTTCCCGTCCTGCTCAACAGGGTAGAAGGTATAGCTAAGGGTTATTTGCTGGGTATCCTTGTTGTCCGGGTCATCAAGGATTTTGGGATCCACATAATAAAGCACCGGCATCCGCATTTCCTCGCCGGGCTGTAACGTCTGCTCCGTAAAGCAGAAGCACTGGATCTTTGTAAAATAGCGTCCGGCCTGATTGGGGGTGACATTGAAACTCGCCGTCCCCTTCACAGGCTTGTCGGACATGTTTTTCGCGACATAGATCGCCATGTCGCGCGCACCCACGGTCACTGTATCCGTGCGGCGCTCCGGGTAGAATTGCCAGGGCATGCCCGGCTGCACATTGGAATCGAAACGGATCGACATCGTGTGCCCGGTCGCCACCTGCACGTTCACATCGGCGGCGGCACGCTGCGGCGTTCCGTCAAAGCCGGTCCGTTCGCAGAAAATACGATAGAGCGGCACAGAGGCAAAACCCAGCCCCAGCATCGCCAGTCCAACGCCCGCCATCATCAGCACCGTCCGCCGATTGCGGCCCGCGCTGTCAAAGGGGGAAGGCGGCAGGGTCACCATCGTCAATTTCCTCCACTGATCTTCGCAAGGGCGATCGCATAGAAAAGGATGGCGAGAGCCACCAGCAATATCCCGGTAACGATGGCGCGCGACCGCTGCCGCGCGCGCACCTGCGCTTCTTCCTCAGGAGTCATGCCAGCACCCAACGGTCAACTACGACCGCCCCGAAGAGAAGGAACAGATAGAAGATCGAATATTTGAACAAGCGACGCTCCGGGATCATGCGGGCGGGATCACCCTCCCGCCGACGATAGACCTGATAGGACAGCCAGGCAAAGACCGCCGTGCCGAGCAGCGCTGTCACGCCGTAGACCAGCCCCGTCAACTGCAACAGGACCGGCGCCATGGCCGCGACCGCCATGATCGCGGTATAAAGCCAGATCTGGCGCCGGGTCGCGACCTCCCCCGCCACCACAGGCAGCATCGGAATGCCCGCCGCCGCGTAATCCGTCCGCACGAACAGCGCCAGCGCCCAGAAATGCGGCGGCGTCCAGAAGAAGATCAGCATGAAAAGCGCGACCGGCAGGGCGCTGATGTCACCCGTCACCGCCGCCCAGCCGATCACCGGCGGAAAGGCGCCGGCCGCGCCGCCGATGACGATATTCTGGGCCGTGCGGGGCTTGAGCCAGATGGTGTAGACAAAAACGTAAAACAGGATCGAGACGGCAAGGACCGCGGCGGCGAGCCAGTTTGTCGCCATGCCCATCAGGATCACCGAGAAAAAGGACAATCCCACGCCAAAATGCAGGGCCGATTGCCGTTCCATGCGACCGGCGGGCAATGGCCGGGTGGCGGTGCGCTTCATTTGCGCGTCGATATCGGCCTCATACCACTGATTGAGCGCCGCCGCCGCCCCGGCCCCAAGTGCGATGCACAGGATGGCGGTGAACGCCAGAACGGGATGTATGCTCCCCGGCGCCGCGAGCAACCCGCACAAACCGGTGAAGACGACCAGCGTCATCACCCGCGGCTTGGTCAGCGCCAGAAAGTCCCGCCAGTGGGCGGGCATAAGGGCAGCATCGAATGTCACGGTCGCCATATACATGTTCCGGCCCGTCATGGGGAGCGGGCAATAAGCATCGGGGGCGGACATGGTCCACCCCCGACATCATCGGCACCCTTAATGGTGCGCCTTGTCGTCGATGACCGGCAGGGTTTCGAACTGGTGGAAGGGCGGCGGGCTGGACAAGGTCCATTCCAGCGTCGTCGCACCTTCGCCCCAGGGATTGCCCAGCGCCTTCTTACCAGCCGCGAACGACCAGATCATATTGATGAAGAAGATCACCATGCCGCCGGCCATGATCTCATAGCCCAGGCTCGCGAGCCCGTTCCATTGCGCATAGGCCTCCGGATAATCGGGATAGCGCCGCGGCATGCCCGACAGGCCCAGGAAGTGCATCGGGAAGAACAGCAGGTTCACGCCGATGAAGAACACCCAGAAGTGCAGATGGCCGAGGAACTCGTTGTACATCCGGCCCGACATTTTCGGGAACCAGTAATAGAAGCCGGCGAACAGAGCGAACACCGCGCCCAGCGAGAGCACATAGTGGAAGTGAGCCACGACATAATAGGTGTCGTGCAGCACGTCATCCACGCCGCCGTTCGCCAGCACCACGCCGGTGACGCCGCCCACGGTGAACAGGAAGATGAAGCCAAGCGCCCAGACCATCGGGGTCCTGAAGGTGATGGACCCGCCCCAGATCGTCGCGATCCAGGAGAAAATCTTGATCCCCGTCGGTACCGCGATGACCATCGTGGCGGCGGTGAAGTACATCTTCACGTTCACGCTCATGCCGGTGGTGAACATGTGGTGGGCCCACACGACGAACCCGACGACACCGATCGCGACCATGGCATAGGCCATGCCCAGATAGCCGAAGACGGGCTTTTTCGAGAAGGTGGAGACGATCTGGCTGATGATGCCGAAGCCCGGCAGGATCATGATGTACACTTCGGGATGACCGAAGAACCAGAACAGATGCTGGTAGAGCACGGGATCGCCGCCCCCCGCCGCATCGTAGAAGGTGGTGCCGAAGTTACGGTCGGTAAGCAGCATGGTGATGGCCGCGGCCAGAACCGGCAGGGCGATCAGCAGCAGGAAGGCGGTAACCAGCACCGACCATGCGAACAGCGGCATCTTGTGCAGGGTCATGCCCGGCGCGCGCATGTTGAGGATGGTGGTGATGAAGTTGATCGCACCCAGGATGGACGACGCGCCGGCCAGATGCAGCGAGAGAATGGCCATATCGACAGCCGGCCCCGCCGCGCCACTGGTCGAAAGCGGCGCATAGACGGTCCACCCGGTGCCCGGCCCGTTGCCGGTGCCGCCCGGCACGAAGGCCGAACCCAGCATCAGCACGAACGCCGGGATGAGCAGCCAGAAGCTGACATTGTTCATGCGCGGGAACGCCATGTCCGGCGCCCCGATCATGATCGGGATAAACCAGTTGCCGAAACCGCCGATCATGGCGGGCATCACCATGAAGAAGACCATGATGACGCCATGCGCCGTGATGAGCACGTTCCACAGATGATAAGCGTGGTCGAGCGACGCTTCCGGGCCGTCGGTGATCTGCGCCCAGGCCTGGAGATATTGCACGCCCGGCTCAGCCAGTTCGGCGCGCATCAGGCCCGATATCGCGCCGCCGACGATGCCGGCGATGATCGCGAAGATCAGGTAGAGGGTGCCGATATCCTTGTGGTTGGTCGACATGAACCAGCGCTGGAAGAAGGCCGGCTTGTGATCGGCGTCATGATGCTCGTGAGCATGATCGCCGTGATGGTCTGCGGTAATGGTGGTCATGGCATACGGCCCTTATCTCAAAGCGTCTGGGTGTCGGCGGCTTCGGCCGGCGTTCCGGGCAGATCACCGCCCTGCTGCGCTTCACCTTCGGGGGCGGCGTCGCCACCCGTCAGCTTGCCACCCTGCGAAAGAACCCATTGATCGAACTGCGCGGGAGGAAGAGCCTCGATCGCGATCGGCATGAAAGCATGCCGGGCGCCGCACAGTTCAGAGCACTGGCCGTAATAGACGCCAGGCTTTTCGATCGTGAACGTCTTTTCATTGAGGCGGCCGGGCACCGCATCCGTTTTCACCCACAGCGACGGCACGGCAAAGGAGTGGATGACGTCCGCGGCCGTGATGATCAGCTTGACCGGACGTCCCGCGGGAAGAACCAGGCGGTTGTCCGCCGCGAGCAGATAGGGCTCGCCATGTTCCTTCGCCTTGTCCTGCGGCAGCATGTTGGAAATGATCTCGGGAATTTCCGCGTCGGGATATTCATAGCCCCAGTACCACTGATAGCCGGTCACCTTCACGGTCACGGCATCCTTGGGCGCGGGCTTGTACTGGTCGGCCAGCAGGCCGATGGACGGCACCGCGATCACCAGCAGGATGATAACCGGCACCACGGTCCACACGACCTCGATCACGGCATTGTGCGACGTTTTGGACGGGACGGGGTTGGCGCTCGCGCGGAACTTGACCATCGCATAGAGCATAAGAAGCAGCACGAAGACGGAAATGCCGATGCACAGCGGCAACAGCAGCTTGTCGTGCAACCAGCGGGCAGTGTGCCCGGTCGGCGAAAACTGCTCCTGCAACGTGACTTCGCCCGGACGCGGCATGCCGATCCCTTCGGTCGGCTTCATACGCGGCGGGGCGGCGACCGCAGCGGCTGGTGCCGCCTCCGCCGCGCTGGCGACCGAATCAGCCTGCGGCGCGGTTTCCTGCGCGGCGACCGGCGCCGCCACGGCGGCATTGTCCTGCGCCAGCGCCTGAGTGCCCATCGCCATGGCCGGCATAAAAGCCAGCAATCCGGCGAGAACGAGCGATTTCACCATTTTCATAAGCGTCTTCTTACCCCGTAACCCCTTTGGCGCCGTTGCGACGGAAGCGCGCGTCTGCACGTCGCCCCCGCCCGGCCGGTCTGCCGCGGCTTATAGGCGCGGTTTTTTCCTGTCTCAAGCATGCTGGAGCAGATTTTCTTCGCTGTTGCAACGCACGTCTTGCCCGCCTATCTCGCTCTGCGCGCACAGGGGCGCTAACTTGGCTTTTTACGCGTGTTTCCAAGCCGGAATGGAAGCGGAAACGAACGCGATGGAACGGGACCGGATGGGCGACGAAGAGGTACTGGCGGAATTTCGGGCGGCGGGGGCGCTGCTTGAAGGACATTTCATCCTGTCGTCCGGGCGGCGAAGCGGCAATTATCTGCAATGCGCGCGCGTACTGATGAACGCGGAGCGCGCGGCCCGCCTTGCACGCGCCACCGTGCAGAAACTGCCGCGCGAATTGCGGTCCGACATCGACCTGGTGGTTTCGCCGGCGATGGGGGGCCTTATCATCGGGCATGAAATGGGCCGGGCGCTGGAACGCGACGCTATTTTCCTGGAACGCCCCGAAGGGGTGTTCGAACTGCGGCGGGGCTTTGCGATATCGCCGGGCCAGAAAGTGCTGATGGTGGAGGATGTGGTGACGACGGGCCTGTCGTCGCGGCAGGCGATCGAGGCGGTGCGTCAGGCGGGCGGCATCGTGATCGCCGAAGCCGCGCTGGTCGACCGGTCGGCCGGTGAGGTGGAACTGGGCGTGCCCTTCTACCCGCTCGTCAGCATCAATTTCCCGGTCTATGATACCGAAAACCTGCCGCCTGAACTGGCGGCGATCCCGGCGGTGAAGCCGGGCAGCCGCAAGGGGTGAACGCGATGGTGGTGCCGTTGCGCCTGGGTGTGAACATCGACCATGTCGCGACCATCCGCAATGCGCGCGGCGGGGTCCATCCCGATCCGGTAAAGGCGGCGCTGCTGGCGGCCAAGGCGGGCGCGGACGGCATCACCGCCCATCTGCGCGAAGACCGCCGCCATATCCGCGACGAGGATATCGCGATGCTGATGGCGGCGTTGGAACTGCCGCTCAACCTTGAAATAGCGGCTACGCAGGAGATGCTCGATATCGCGCTCCGGCATAAGCCGCATGCCGTCTGCATCGTCCCCGAAAAGCGCGAGGAGCGCACCACCGAGGGCGGGCTTGACGCGGCCGGACAGATCGACATGCTGCGCCCGATCGTCGCCGCGCTGGGCGAGGCGAATGTGCGGGTCAGCCTGTTCCTTGAGGCTGATTCGGCGCAGATCGACGCGGCGATCCGACTGGGCGCGCCGGTGGTCGAACTCCACACCGGCCGCTATGCGCATGTCACCGGCGCGCAGCGTGCGGAGGAATTGCGCCGCATTTCCGACGCCGCAGCGCTCGCGGCCCGCAACGGCATCGAACCGCATGCCGGCCATGGCCTGACCTTCGATAATGTGGCCCCGATCGCCGCCATCCCCCAGATCGCCGAACTCAATATCGGCCATTTCCTGATCGGCGAGGCGATCTTCGGCGGGCTGGAAGCCAGCATCCGTGAAATGCGGCGCCAGATGGATCTGGCGCGGTGAAGGCATCGGTGGAGTTGTCCGCATGATCATCGGCATGGGATCGGACCTGTGCAACATCGAACGGATCGCGCAGTCGCTCGATCGGTTCGGCGCGCGATTCGAGGCGCGGGTCTTCACCGATATCGAACAGGCAAAGGCCAACCGCCGCCCTTTCACCAAAGCCGGCACGCTGGCCAAGCGCTTCGCCGCCAAGGAGGCCTTTTCCAAAGCGGTCGGCACCGGGTTCAGGCGCGGCGTCTTCATGAAGGACATCGGCGTCGTCAATGCGCCCAGCGGTGCGCCCACCCTGGCGCTGACCGGCGGCGCGGCCGCGCGGCTGGCGGACATCACCCCGGCCGGACACCGCGTCGTCATTCACCTGACCCTGACCGACGACCATCCGTGGGCGCAGGCATTCGTCGTCCTGGAGGCGCTTGCGTCATGACCGCCTTCCCCACAGGGAAAACCAGCCCATGACGGCGCCCGACCCCCGGCCAGACGAGCATGTGCCCGAAAAAAACGTCTCGGCAGACGATCGGGCCCGACCGCCCGTCAACTGGTGGCATGAAATCAGGAGCATAGCGCTGCTGGTCCTGGCGGTGCTCGCCTTTCACAGCTTCGTTGCCAAGCCTTTCTATATTCCGTCCGAATCGATGATGCCCGTGCTGCTGACGGGCGACAGGCTGGTCGTATCCAAATTCCCCTATGGCTGGTCCTATGTCTCGCCCAGCTTTCACCCGCTACCCTTCCTGCCGGGCCGGCTGTTCGGGCGGCTGCCGGCGCGGGGCGATATCGTCATCGTGTCCCCGGCCAATCGCCGCGAAGATTATATCAAGCGCGTGATCGGCCTGCCGGGCGATACCGTGGAGGTGCGCGGCGGGCAGGTCATGCTGAACGACGTGGCCGTGCCGCAGCGACCGCTCAAGCCCATCCGCATCGCCGTCGACCGCAATGCCCCCTGCCCTCCGTCGCAATTTCCCGGCGCACTGGTCGCCGGCCGGGACGGCCGGGACTATTGCGAACTGCCGGTGCGTCAGGAAATCCTGCCCAACGGCAAATCCTACATGACCATCGACATGGGCCCCAGCCCGCTGGACTGGTACGGGCCGGTGGAGGTACCTCAGGATCACCTCTTCCTGATGGGTGACAATCGCGACAACAGCGCCGACAGCCGCGCGTCGCTGGCCGAAAACGGCCTGGGGGGGCCGGTGCCGTGGGAAGCGATAGGCGGACGCGCCGAATTCATCACATTCTCGCTGGACGGCAATGCCGGCTGGAATCCGCTAAGCTGGGTCCATGCGCTGCGGGCCGGACGCGCCGGGAACAGTCTGCGCCCTGCAAGCGTTGCACCATCGAAATAACCGGCTTCAGGGCCGCCAACAGGGGATGACGGCTTTGAGCGACACGCCAGCGCACGTAGAGGCACCCGGTCCCAGCGAAATGCGCAGCGCGCTGGTCCAGCATGAAATAAAACGAGCCGGTGTATGGTTTGGCCTGGCCATCGCGATCGCGCTGGTCGTGTTGCTGGCGCAACCCATCATGCTTATCATCGGGGCGCTGGTGCTGGCGACGATGATGGACGGCGGCACCCGTCTGCTGGGCAGGGTCCTGCCGATCGGGCGGGGCTGGCGCCTGACCATCGTCCTGCTCGCATCGCTCGCCTTCCTCTTCTACACCTTCTACCTGACCGGCTCCAGCCTCGCGGCGCAGGCGCAGGCGATGCGCACCATCGTCGAAACGCAGGTCAGCCATATCGGCAGCTGGCTTCAGCGACTGGGCGTCACCACCACGCCGGAAGATTTCAAAGGCCTCGCCAGCCAGGCGATGAGTTCGCTGGGCCGGGTGACCGCGGCGGTCGGGACAATGGTCGGCGCCGTCACCAGCGGGGTGATGATGCTGGTGCTGGCTATCTTCATCACCATCGAGCCCAAGCTCTATGAACGCGGCGTCGCCTGGATGCTGCCGATGGACAAACGGACGAGTTTCTACGCCATCGCCGACAAGATGGGATGGACGCTGCGGCGGCTCATGGCCGGGCGGCTGCTCGGCATGGCGGTGGAAGGTGTCGGGACATGGCTCGCCCTCTGGGCCGGCGGCATACCGATGGCCGGGCTGCTCGGTATCCTGACGGGCCTGTTCGCCTTCCTGCCCAATATCGGTTCCATCATTTCCGGCGTGCTGATCGTGCTGGTCGGTTTTTCGGGCGGCGTGAACGCCGGGCTTTATGCCTTTGGCGTCTATCTGGTCGTGCAGATCATCGACGGCTATCTGATCGTGCCGATGGTCGCCAAACGCGCGACCGACCTCGCCCCGGCGCTGGTCCTGGCCGCGCAGATCCTGTTCGGCGCGCTGTTCGGCATCATGGGCCTGTTCCTGGCCGATCCGATCGTCGCCATGATCAAGGTCTATCTGGAAGAAAGATCCAAATCGCTCGCGAACAAGCACGGCACCCCAGCCGTGCCGGCGGCATCACCGTCCGATCCGGCCAAAAGCTGGCCGGACGGCCCGTCATGAACGCCATGCGGATTGATGCACATGATTACGGCACTGCGCACGACAAGAAAAAGGGCCCGATATCGAGCCCTTTTTCTTGTCGTCGACCTTGATAAAGCCTTCAGGACCCGCAGCTAGAGCACGCTGCGTTAAATCGGACGCAGGACGTGTGCTCTAATTCTTTGTGGTCGCATCGTTTTTTGCGCAAAACCAGTGCCCACTTTTGCGCACGATGCTCTATTGCGCCGGCGGCGTGCCATCGGGGCCCTGCTGCATCTGCTGCTGCATTTCCATGATTTCCGCCTTGGACTTGAAATCATGCAACTGGACATCGAAAACCAGCACCGCATTGGCGGGGATCGGACCGGCCGCCTGGTCGCCATAACCGATATGCGGCGGAATCCACAGGCGGTACTTGCCGCCCTTCTTCATCATTTGCAGCCCTTCGGAAAAGCCCGGCACGACACCGTCCACCGGCATCGCGGTCTGCGCATTTTCATCAAAGACGGTGCCGTCGAGCAACGTCCCCTTATAGCCCACCAGCGCGATGTCGGCCGCCGTGGGGCTTGCACCCGCGCCTTCTTCCAGCACCTTGTACTGCAGGCCCGATTCGGTGGTGACCACCCCCTCTTCGCCGGCATTATACGCCAGGAAGCTGGCGGGCGACGGCTCCATCCCAATCTGCCCGGCCCAGGCAAGGCCACCCGCCGCCAGCGCAATCGCAGCGACACCGACCCAGAGGCGCGTCAGCGACCCTTTTGCGATGGGTTGAAGGGGAACAGCCGTCGTGGACATGGCTCTGGCGCCTTATAGCGAAAGGAAGACAAGAGGAAACGCGGCGAAGCGGGCGTACCCCCCACCCCGCGCGGAACGAATCCTACCGAACGCCGTCGCGCTCGGCGCGCTTGCGTTCCAGCTTGCGTGCGCGGCGAACCGCCGCCGCCTTTTCACGGGCACGTTTTTCGGAAGGCTTCTCGTAATGACGGCGCAGCTTCATCTCGCGATACACGCCCTCACGCTGCAACTTCTTCTTGAGCGCGCGCAGGGCCTGGTCGACATTATTGTCGCGAACGATGATTTGCATAAGCCAGTCAATCTCCAATCGAATACGGCCAGTCCGTCGGCAATCCCAAAATGCATCCCGACGCGCCGGCTGAATAGCATAAGCCATGAGTCGTCGCAGGTCACCCCGCGCCGTGTGGCAGGCGCCCTATCAGCAGAGTCCGCGCAGTTCAACCCAAAAGCCGTCCCTCTCGACAGCACCGGCGCGGACACGGTAGATTAGCGCCAATAAAAAAGCATCAGGAGAAGGATCGCCATGGCAACCGCCCTGCCTACCCGCGCCGCGTCGGAAGCGGAATGGAACGCCCGGCGGCAACTGGCCGCCTGCTATCGCATCTTCGACCATATGGGCTGGTCGGAACTCATCTACAACCACATCACCCTGCGCGTGCCGGGGGAAGAAGGCAGCTTTCTGATCAATCCGTTCGGACTGAGCTATGCGGAGGTGCGGGCCTCCAATCTGGTCAAGGTCGATATTGACGGCCATGTGCTGGACGGCAGCCCCCACCCGGTCAACCGGGCCGGTTTTACCCAGCACAGCATCTTTCACCGCCACCTGCCCGATGCCCACTGCATCATCCATACCCATACGACGGCAGGCATGGCGGTCAGCGCGACGCGGGAAGGGCTGCGGCCGATCAGTTTCTACGCCGCCGCCTTTATCGGCCGTATCGCCTATCATGATTTCGAGGGGGTGACGGTCCGCCCTGAAGAAGGTGAACGGCTGATCGCCAATCTGGGCGACAAGCGGATCATGATGCTGCGCAATCACGGCACATTGGTGATGGCGCCGACCCTGCCCGCCGCATTCCTGATGCACTGGTCGCTTCAGCGCGCCTGTGAAATCCAGGTGGCGGCCGGCGCCGCGGGCACGCCGCGCGATATCCCGGCGGACGTCGTCGCGGTCCATCAGCGCGACCTGTCCGCCATGCAATTGCCCGCCGGGCCGGGAGCGCCCGATTTCGCCGCCATGGTGCGAACGATCGACCGGATCGACCCCGGCTGGAAGACTTAGAGCATCGTGCGCAAAAGTGGGCACCGGTTTTGCGCACGAAACGATGCGACAACAAAGAATTAGAGCGCACGTCCTGCGTCCGGTCTGACGCAGCGTGCTCTGGAACGGATCAGCGCGGCGGCCCGGCCACCGCCGCCACCGGACCGGCAAAAACTACAGGATGGCCCGTAACCCCATCAGGTCGTGGCGGAACCGTTCCTGTTCACGGGCCTTCGCCTCTCCATCCAGACGAAGCAGAAAGCTGGGATGCACGGTCAGCCATAGCCTGCCGCCGTCCGGCAGCGCACGCAGCCTGCCGCGCTCCCTGGCGATGCTGGGCGTTCGTCCCATCAGCGCCCGACCCGCGCTGGCGCCCAGCGCTAATATGACATCCGGCTTCACAAGCCCTTTTTCCGCATCCAGCCACCAGCGGCAACGATCGATCTCGCCAGCGGTCGGGCTCTGGTGGATACGTCGCTTGCCGCGCTGCTCGAACTTGAAATGCTTCACCGCATTGGTGACGCGGATCAGCGCGCGATCGATCCCTGCCCTTTCAAGCTGCCCGTCGAGCAACTGTCCCGCCGGACCGATAAAGGGCCGCCCCGCCTGCTCTTCCTGATCGCCCGGCTGCTCGCCCACGATCAGCAGCCGCGCCTGCGCCGGCCCTTCGCCCGGAACCGCGCGCGTGCCATTGCACCCGATCGCACAACGCCGGCACGCCGATATGCCGCGCGCGATATCGTCCAGAGTAGCCGGGGGCGCATGGTGAACACTATCACCGCCCCGCGCCACCATGGCCGCCTTGCGGGCCTGCGCCCCGGCGATCAGTTCGGGGATCAGCCGCGCTTCGGGAAGATTCTTCCAGTAGCGGCGCGGCATTTCCTTCACCATCGCCGCCACCTTCAACCGTGCGGGGTTGAAAATCGCGGCATAATAGCGTTGCCACAGTTGTTCGGCGGCATCCTCCGTCGGCGCATCCCTCCGGTCCGCGCCCGCCGTTTCAATCATGGACCGGCCATCCCAATGAAGGCACAGGTCCGGGGTCAGGATCGACCAGCGCTGACTGGCAAAGCGGCCCAGAAAGAAATCCGCATTGGCGCGCACGATATGGTGGTCCGGCTCGAACCAGGCGACGTAGCGTTCCGCCCCATCCGGCTCGACGATCGCCCGGAACCGGACGAAGGCACGCATCTTGTGGATATCGCGGCGCACATGGCCCATCATGATGGCAAGGCGATGGACATCGCGATCCGCCGGCTTTTCCATCAGGTGACGGTCATCCTGAAGCCGCCAGAGCAGCCCGTAAAGCAGCGCGAACCGCGCCGGGTCCTTGTGCAGGACGACGCTGCCCGCCAGCCGCAGAAAATCCCTGTTCGCGCGAACCGTCCGCCGCGCCACAGGCATGGGCGCATCATCCTGACCGCTCCCGCCGAAGAGGTCGCGCCCGCCTTGCCCGTCCGACGACCAGACGATCCGATCGGGCGGAATACAGGCCGCCGCCATGGCCCTTGCCTGCGCACGCCATCCATCGAAATCGTCAGGTCGGCGCAATGCCAGATGATAGGGTGCACCGGCGCGGGCGGGCGCAATGGTCATCCGAACAATTCCATCTGGCGGGGCGGCGCCATCATGCGCCGCAGGTCGAGCCTGTCGATCAACAGCGTTGGCCGCCAGTCGGCCGCGACAATAAACGGTCGTACGCGGGAAAGGGACCGCGTCAGCCGCCCCAGATCGTCCAGCCGAAGGCGATGATGGCGCCGCGCATCGATAATCGCCGACACAGCGCGCGTGCCCAGCCCCGGCACGCGCAGCAGCATTTCACGCGATGCGTGGTTGATATCGACCGGAAACCTGTCGCGATGACCCAATGCCCAGGCCAGTTTGGGATCGATGTCGAGCGGCAACATGCCGTCCGCGTCCGTCGCCTGCCGCACCTCATCCGCCGTGAAGCCATAGAAGCGCACCAGCCAGTCCGATTGATACAGCCGATGCTCGCGGAGCAAAGGCGGCCGCTTGAGCGGCAGAACAGCACTAGCGTCGGGAATCGGGCTGAATGCCGAATAATAGACGCGGCGCAGGCGAAAGCGGTCGTAAAGCTGGTTGGCCTTGCCGATGATCTGGCTGTCGCTGGCCCCGTCCGCGCCGACGATCATCTGCGTGGACTGGCCCGCCGGCGCGAAACGGGGCGCGTGGCGAAAGCGTTTGCGCGCGTCCCTCGCCTGCGTGATCGCATCGCCGATCCGTGCGATCGCCCCTTCGATCTGCTGGCCGTCCTTGTCCGGCGCCAGCCTCGCCAGACCCGTTTCGGTCGGCAGTTCAACATTGATCGACACCCGGTCGGCCCACAGCCCCGCACGCTCAACCAGTTCCGGGTCCGCCTCCGGGATCGTCTTCAGGTGAATATAGCCGCGAAATCCGTGATCCTCGCGCAGCGCGCGCGCCACCTCGATCATCTGCTCCATCGTGTGGCTGGATGATTTGACGATGCCGGAGGAAAGAAAAAGCCCCTCGATATAATTGCGCCGATAGAAATTCAGCGTCAGGTCCACCACCTCCTTTGGCGTGAAGCGGGCGCGCCGCACATTGGAACTCTTGCGATTGACGCAATAATGGCAATCGAAAATGCAATGATTGGTCAGCAGGATCTTGAGCAGCGAAATACACCGCCCGTCCGGCGCATAGGCATGACAGATGCCCATGCCCTCCGTCGAACCCAGCCCCTTGCCATCGCGGCTATGCCGTTTTGCCGTGCCGGACGAAGCGCAGGAGGCATCATATTTCGCGGCGTCCGCCAAAATTTCCAAACGATCGCTCAAAGTCGAGATGGACATTTGTTCTTTATATGTTCCCTTCCAACAAGAAGCAACCATTGTCGCGCCGGACCCCACCGACCTATCACGGAACAGCACAAATGCGCGGAATCCGGCCCGGGGATCAGCCAAGTGCGGCGACGATCGGTACGCCGGCGCGCAAAAGACTGGCTTTCCTTTGGAAAGAATGATGAAAACAGCCTGTCCACATCCTATGGGCGGGAGGATCATCATGAAATATCTGGCCACGGTCACGCTGCTGCTGGCGACAGGCTGCGCTTCGACGGCTGCCCCGCCGCCGCCCGTCGGCATGCCTAATCCGGCGTCCGTCCATTGTCAGGACCAGGGTGGAAAGCTGGAAATACGCACCGGCCCGGACGGCCAGACCGGATATTGCCACCTGCCCGATGGACGGGTGATAGAGGAATGGGAATTGTACCGGTCGCAGGGCAGTGTTCGACCTGCGGGAACATGAATGCCGGTCAGCCAGCGAGGTGAGCATCATGTTGCGATCAGGAGAAAATTGCTGGCGGATCGAACAGGCGGACCGCTTTGCCTTCATCGTCGATGCCGCCGATTATTTCGATGCGGCCCGAAACGCCATGCTTACCGCGCGCAGGAGCATCTTTCTGATCGGATGGGATTTCGACGCCCGCATCCGGCTGGGGCATAAGGATGACGAAGGGCCGGAAAAGCTCGGCGACTTCTTCCTGTGGCTGGCGAAGCGGCGCCCCGATTTGCAGATACGCCTGCTGCGATGGGATACCGGCGCGATAAAGGCGATGTTTCGCGGCAACACGCTGGCGACCATCCTGCGCTGGAAGGCGCATCCCCGGATCACGCTGAAGCTGGACGGCGCCCATCCGCTGGCCGGTTCCCACCACCAGAAAGTCGTGGTGATCGACGATTGCCTGGCCTTTTGCGGCGGTATCGACATGACGGTGGGTCGTTGGGACCGACGCGATCATGAGGACGATGATCCCAAGCGCAAGGGGCCGGACGGCAAGCCCTATGAACCGTGGCATGACGCGACGAGCGTTTTCGATGGCCCGGCCGCGCATGCGATGGGCGATCTGGCGCGGGACCGCTGGAAGGCCGCCACGGGGGAGCGCCTGCCACCCGTGACGGCGGAGCATGATTGCTGGCCCGCCGGCCTCACGCCCACATTCGAGAAAGTCCGCCTCGGCATCGCGCGCACCCGGCCCGAGATGGAAGGCGTCTCCCCTATCCACGAAATAGAGCAGGCCTATCTCGACCTGATCGCCAGCGCGAAGACGTCGATCTATGCCGAGAGCCAGTATTTCGCATCCCGCAAGATCGCGCGCGCCATCGCCCAGCGTCTTCAGGAGGAAGACGGGCCGGAGATCGTCATCGTCAACCCGGTGACGGCGGAAGGCTGGCTTGAACCGATCGCGATGGATTCCGCGCGGGCGCGTCTGGTCGAAGCGCTTCGGCGTATCGACAGGCATGGAAGGTTCCGCATCTATCACCCGATGACCGCCGGCGGCCAAGCGATCTATGTTCATGCCAAGGTGATGATCGTCGACGAGCGCTGCCTGCGTGTCGGATCATCCAACTTCAACAATCGCTCGCTGCGCCTCGACACGGAATGCGATGTCGTCATTTCGGCCGATGAGACGGGAAACGGACATGCCGCGGAAACCATCGCAGGCATCAGAAACGATCTGATCGCGGAACATCTGGATGTGAGCCCGGAAGAGGTCGCGCGGCGGCTGGACGAGACAGGCTCCCTGATCGGCGTGATCGACGCGCTGCGCGGCGAGGGGCGAACGCTGATCCCCTATGAGATACCGGAATTGAGCGCCACGGAGGAGTGGCTGGCGGATAATGAGATCCTCGACCCCGAAGGACCTGACGCCATGTTCGAGGCATTGAGCAAGCGCAGCCTGTTCAAGGGATGGCATATGCCCTGGCGATCAGCCAAATAGCGCCTGCCGCGACCAGTAGGCGCGATGATGGCACGCACCGTCCTACGACGCGTAGAGAACGACGCGCGCCGGATCCAGCGACACCCTTAGCTGCTCGCCCACCCGCGGCGGCGCCGTTCCGGTGATCCGGGCGGTCAGGACGACATCATGCGCCGCAACCGTCACGGACTGATAGGCGCCGCCAAACCGTACATCCGTGACCCGCGCCAATACTCCGCCACCCGCACCGAAACGAAGCGCGTCCGGCCGGATCATCACCCGCGCCTCGCCATCGCCGGTGTCCGGCGCGGGGATATCGCCAAAGGCAGTGTGCGCCACCCCGCCGGCGACGCGCGCGGGCAGCACCATGGCCTCACCCAGCAGCCGCGCCGCCTCGATCGTCACCGGCCGCAAATAGCAGTCCTGCGGGCTGCCGGTCTGATGGATGCGCCCCCCGTCCATCAGGACCAGCCTGTCCGCGACCAGCATCGCTTCTTCCGGGTCATGGGTGACGATCAGCACGGCCGTGCCCATGGCCCTCAGGTCGGCCAGCACGGACGTGCGCACGGCGGCGCGCAAATGCCCGTCAAGACCGGAAAACGGCTCATCCAGCAACAGGACGGATGGCGAGCGCGCCAAGGCGCGGGCGATGGCGACCCGCTGCTGCTCTCCACCCGACAGCGTATGCGGCCATGCGTCGGCCAGCGCGGCCAGATGAAAACGCGCGAGCAATGTCATGACCCGCGCCCGGCGCTCTGCGGCCGGCAATGACGTAAGGCCAAAGCCGACATTGTCCGATACGCTCAGATGCGGGAACAGGGCGAAATCCTGAAATACCAGACCGATGCCGCGCTCCTCCGGCGCGACGGTCATGCCTGGCGCGGACATGACGGCGCCGGCGATCGCGATCTCGCCCGCATCGACCGGCTCCAGCCCCGCAATCATGCGCAGCAGCGTGCTCTTGCCGCACCCCGACGGCCCCAGCAGGCAGGTGATCCGCCCCGCTTCCAGCGCCAGCGACGCATGCGCGACAGCCTCGCGTGGGCCATAGGTCCGCGAAACGGCGCGGGCGTCGAGCAGGAAAGCGGTCATCGCCCTTCGCCTATACACCCGGCCGGGACAGGGCAATCTTGCGCGTCAGCCATATGACCGCCGGCAGTGAAAGCAGGACGATCAGGATCGACGGCGTCCCGGCCTGCTCCAGCCGCTCGTCCAGCGCATAATTATTGGCGAGGACGGCGAGCGTGTCGAAATCGAACGGCCGCAGGATCAGTGTCGCCGGCAGTTCCTTGAGAATGTCGATGAAGACGATCAGGCCGGCGGTCAGCATGGCGCCCCGCGCCACCGGCAGTTCGACGGCCAGTGCGCCGCCGACTTCGGTCCGCCCCAGGCTGCGCGCGGCATATATCATCGACGGCGTCACACGCGTAAGCCCCGCGTCGATGGGCTCCAGCGCGGCCGCCATCAGGCGCGCGGCATAGGCGTAGATCAGCAATGCGATCGCCACGCCATGGCCCGACCCCGGCACAAGGGTCCAGATCACGCCCGCCGGCGCAAGCAGGCCGATCGCCATCACCGCGCCCGGCGTGGCATAGCCGATGCTCGCAAGCCGGGCCGCCATCGGCAGGCGGCGCGTGCCCAGAGCCAGCAACGTCGCCAGCGTGACGGTCACAGCGGCGCCGGCGACGCCGAGCGTCAGGCTATGGCCGCCGGCCCGCGACAGGCGGGACCAGTCGGGGGTGACGTTCAGCGCATTCACCAGCAGCCACCCGATCGGCAACACCAGCCCCATCACGATCAACAGCAGGCAGAAGGCCGAGGCAAGCCACGCCGTACCGCCCGGCAGCGCCTTCACCGTCAAGGTTCGCCAGCGCGCATTGCCCGCCTCATGCGTGCGGCCGCGCCGTCCCTGCCGTTCGATCCACAGCAAAAGCGCGGCGGCGGCCAGCAGCGGCAACGCAAAGCGCGCGGCGCTGACGGTCGATCCATAGACCGACCAGGCCCGCACCACGCCGGTGGTCAGCGTCTGTACGCTGAGGAACTGTACCGCGCCATAATCGGCCAGCGTCTCCATCACCGCCAGCGCGACACCGGCCGCCAGCGCCGGGCGCGCCATCGGCAACGCCACGCGATACAGGGCGCGCCATCCATCACAGCCGAGCATGCGCGCCGCTTCCAGCACATTTGCCGACTGGTTGAGAAAAGCGGCCCGCATCGCCAGATAGACATAAGGATAGAAAGCGCAGGTCAGCACGAACGCGGCGCCGTTCAGGCCGCGCATCCCGAACGGCAGGTCGACGCCCAGCGCGCCGCGCATCCATATGCGCAGCGGCCCGGCGACGTCGAACAGGTCGGCATAGGCATAAGCGAGCGCGAAAGCCGGCACCGCGAGCGGCAGCGCCAGCGCCCAGGCGAAGATGTCGCGTCCCGGGAAGCGGTGCATGACGACCAGCCAGGCCGCGACCGTGCCGAGGACAGCGGTGGCCGCGCCCACAAGGAGCGCGAGCCATGCCGACGTCGCCGCATAGCGCAGGACATCGCGCGCGGCGATGTCCGCGGTTTCCCCGAACGACGCCGCCGCGACGACGCCGGCCAGTGGCAGAACAGCCACCAGTCCTGCCAGCGCCGCCAGCAACCACAGGATGGAAAAGCGAGATCCGGCCGAAACCGCCCCTACCGCCACCCAGCCGCACTCATCAGGGACTGGGCTTCCGGCTGGCGCGCCGCGAAGGCAGCAACGGCCATCGGGTTGGCCGTAAAGCCCGCATACGCGTCGACCGGCGATGGCGGCGCGACGTCAGGCGAAGCAGGGAATTCATTATTATTCGCCGCGATATGCCGCTGCGCGTCGGCTGAGGCCAGGAACTCCAACAAGCGCACCGCATTGTCCTTGTTCGGCGCATTGGCGGCGACCCCCCCGCCGGAAATGTTCACATGGGCGCCCTTGCCGTCCAGGCTGGGAAAGCCGAGTTTGACGCGCTCGGTCACCTTGCGGTCGGCTTCGCTGTCGCCGCTGGCCATGCGGATATAATAATAGCTGTTGGTCAGCGCGACTTCGCACACACCGGCACCCACCGCGCGAATCTGGTCGCGGTCGCCGCCTTCGGGCGGGCGCGCCATGTTGGCGACGATGCCGCGCACCCATTCGCCGGCCTTTTCGGGGCCGACCGCCTCGATCACCGCGCCGACCAGCGAAAGGTTGTAGATGCTGTCGGACGACCGCACGCAAATCTTGCCCTTGAAGCGCGGACCGGCAAGCTTGGCATAATCGTCAATCTCTTCCGGCTTCACCTTCGCGCTGTCATAGGCGACGACGCGCGCGCGGCGGGTAAACCCGTACCATTGCCCGGCAGGCTCGCGCAGATTGGCGGGAACGCGGGCGTTCAGCACGTCCGACTGGACCGGCTGGAACAGTCCGGCCTGCTGCGCGCGCCAGAGCGCGCCGGCATCCGCGGTGATGAACAGGTCGGCGGGGCTGTTCGCGCCTTCGCTTTTCATGCGGGCGATCAACTGGTCGGCATTGCCCTCGATCCGGTTGATCTTGATGCCGCTTTCCTTGGTGAAGCGCTCATAAAGGGGCTGGTCGCTGTCATAATGACGCGCCGAATAGAGGTTCACCTCCTGCTCCCCGGACTTGTCCTCGCCGCCGGAGCAAGCCGCAAGGCAGAGGGTTCCGAATAGCGCGGCAATCGTCACACGTAGCGTCATGGGGAGCGATCCTTCCTGTCAATGGCACATGAATCCCACTCTAAAGCCGATTTGCGAATAATTCTCAAGAGAAGGATGACCGCCATCGCCGGAAGGCGTCGGGTGGCAGCGCACTTTGCTTTCCCGAAGTGCGTCGCCGTGGCGCACCACAAGGAGGAACGCGCTATCCGTACTGCGGCACCGACATCGCCGCGCCCGCCGCCGGCGCCACCATGGGCACCGTCGGGACGCCCGACACATGGTCGATCAGGGCGAACAGCCAGCGCGCGTCGGCAATGGCGCGATGCCGGTCGGGATGACGGGCGTCGGCAAAGGCCACAGCGGCGGCGATCCGCGCCTCGTCCGCGCCATATTCGTCAAGCAAGGTCGCAACATGGTCGATGACAAACGGGCACGGACGCCGGGCGGCCGTTGCCAGAGTATCGAGCCAATATTGGTCAATCCGGCTGTCCGCGACGAGACGCGCGCCCGCGACCGTATCGACCAGTTCCGCGAACACGATGTCCGCCGGTTTTCCTTCGCGCGCGATGCGTGCGCGGTCCAGTCCGTGCAGGGCTTCGGCTTCGGCGGTCCAGTCCCAGCCCTGCCAGTCCGCATGCGGCTGAATGATCCAGCTACGCTCTATGCCGGTTCCGGCGACACCAACCTCTATGGGGAAGGAACGGCCATGCTTCGGAAGGCAGGATGCCTCGAAGTCGATCGTAAGGACTGCCACAATATTCTCCACGCCTGACCGACACCGCCCCCGATGCGTCGGTCGAACCCTCTCACTTATTTTTTCCCTTGCCCTGGAATTATGTCAGTCCGGCGTCGTTTACCATCCTGTTTTTCAAATATACCGTCAGCCGATCTCATCGGAAGGGGACGGCGCGCATCAGGACCAGGACCGGTTCAGATGCTCTGCCGTATCGTCCAGCATGTCCGGCTCCCCATCGCCGGTAAGGGCATAGGACATGTCGCCACGGCGCCAATAGGCGACGGATTGCGCGCCTTCGCGCACGGCGTCGGGCGTTTCCGGGGCTCTGCTGCGTTCGCGCAGGGCGAAAACCGACAGATGCCGTCCCTCCTGCGTCCGCACCGATATCAACAGCGCCGGGGCGCCGTCAGTCGGAAACAACTGAACATCGGTCACCTGCCAGTCCGCCGGCAACATCGGCACATCGATACGCGTACTGGCCATTATTTCCCGATAATCCAGCGCGGGCGCCTCCACCTGCGAGATCATCTGCGCGCGGATGAGCGCCACCCGATGCGAGGCCAGCGCCATGTCCACATAATCGGGAGGGACCGGACGAAGGAACAGAACGGCGCCGGCCGCCGCCAGCGCAAGCCCGCCCGCTACCGGAAACGCCCTGCGCCAGCGGAAACCGCCGGCCGGCCGGCACAGAGTTGCCGCGGCCGCCGCCATCCCCGCCGGCAATGGTTCGTCACGCGCCGTCAACAGGCGCAACGCAGTCTTCATGCTCAGGTCCCGCATCAGTCGCGCGGCCTGTTCAGGCTGGTCGGCCAGATGCGTTTCCACCGCGAAACGGCGCCCGGCATCCAGTTGATCGTCGACATAGGCCTGCCATTCGACTTCGGACAGTTCCTCCGCCATCATATCTCTCCCCCAGGGACAGTATGCCGCGCGAACGGCCGCGCCAGACAATGGTCATACCTGTCGAGCACGCCGTGCAGCACATCATCCCACCGATAGCGCGCAGCAGCCTCCTGCGCCATGCGGCCCAGCTTTTGCCGCCGCAGCGCATCGTCTATCAACGCTTCCGCCGCATCGGCGAAGCCTAGCGCCTCCCCCGGCGGCACCAGCAGCCCGTCGCGCCCGTTCGCGATCAGCGCCGCGGCGCTGTCGACATCGGCTGACACGATGGCCAGACCGCTCGCCATCGCTTCCAGATTGACGTTGCCGAACGCCTCCGTGGCGCTGGGGTTGATCAAGATATCGGCGCTGGCGATCATCCGGCCCAGCGCCACCCCCTCCAGATGGCCGGCAAAGACCGCATTGGGCAGGCGGCGCGCCAGCCAGTCGCGCGCAGGCCCCTGGCCGACGATCAGGGGACGGATCTTCCTGCCCCGATGCCGCAATATCTCTATCGCCTCGGCAAAGACGGCCAGGCCTTTCTCGACAACCAGACGGCCGAAAAAGAGCGGGACGACATCCCCCGGGCCATAGCCATGGGCCGCCCGCAGCCGGTCGCAGCGCAGCGAAGGTCTGAACAGGCGATGATCGACACCGCGCCCCCACACCGACACGCGGCGCGCGCCATGCCGCGCGCCAAGATCGATGGCGATCGGCCGGGTCGGCGCCAGGATGTGATCGCAGTCGCCATAGAACCGGTCGAGATAGCGCTCGATCACGGGCCTCAGGAAACCCAAGCGATAATGTTCGGCATAGGTTTCGAAGCGGGTGTGCAGGCTGGCGATGACGGGGACGCCCCTGGCCCGGGCATATTTCTGCGCCTGGCGTCCCAGAAGGTCGGGTGCGGACAGATGCACGATGTCGGGACGGAAGGCGTCGAAATCCGCCCGCGCGGCGCGTGTGAAACCCAGCGCCAGCCGATATTCCGGCCGGCCGGGCAGGCTGATCGACCGAACCGCCCGCACCGTGCCGACGGACGCGAAAGCAGGCTTTGGCGTGCGCGGCGAATAGATGCGAACATCGGTCCCCCTGTGACCGAGCAGATGGGCGACCAGCCGGTTCAGCGCCTGATTGGCGCCGTCGCGCACGCAATCATAATTGCCGGAAAACAGCGCCACACGCAGGGACCGCCCGGCGCTCGGCGATGGCGATCGCGGCGGCACGGGGATGGAACAGGTCGGCCCGGCGGGATGATCCAGCAGTTTCATGACGGGTTTACGCCGGCCGCCTGGCCTTTATTCCCCGTCGATCAAAACCACCTTCCTCCCGCTTCATCCCGAAAAGGTGGCCGGGGAGGTTTCTCTTCAAGAATATCCTGCTATAGTCCCGCGTGAAGCGAGAGGCTTTTTCCGAACAGAACGGTGGAACGGATAATCCGTCCACCAGTCGTTCAATGCTCTTTTCTGTTCATCAAGTATCAGATGGAACAGGGACGGATTATCCAGATTCCTCTCCACTCCTGAAAAGAAGGCCCCCATGACCGACAATATCGACACCTCAGAAATGCTCATCACGCTCACCACGGACATTGTGGCGGCGCATGTCGCCAATAACAGCGTGGCGTTCAACGT
>JBFWMJ010000034.1:0-24149 GCA_050251675.1 Sphingobium sp. | reverse complement strand
TTGCTCCATGGACTGAACCTCATCTTCCAATGCGAGCTTTCACTATCATTCTATTCGTTTGGTAGACAATGGGCGGGCGATGAAATGTGTCGAAATCTGGGCAACCGGAAAGCGGCGCTGCATGCGGTGATGGAAGGAGGGCGGACACGAAAAAGGGCACGCGATCCGATCGCGCGCCCTTCCTTGCCGTCAGACTTGCGGGACCGACGTCCCTACCAAGGATACATCATGCCGTAATATTGGTACACGCTGCGGCCATAGGCGTCGTTGTAGAGGGGGCGGGCATCCGCGTCATAGCGCGGCGCCTTGTCGAGCACTTCCTTGTCCAGTTCCACGACATAGCCGCCCCGTTCGACATCATAGTGCAGCATCGACCATGGCAAGGGATAATGATCGTTCCCGATGCCCAGAAAGCCGCCGAAGGACAGTACGGCATAGCGTGCCTGCCCGCTGCGCTTTTCCACCATGAAGCTGGATATATGGCCCAGCCGGTCGCCCTGTCGGTTATAGACGGCGGTGCCTTCGACCCGGTCGGACGCGATCAGGTCGCCATGATTTTCCGTCTCCGGTACATCCATCATCCTTCTCCTGTGCAAACTGCATCCTGCCGGTGCAACGGCGTGCGTGCGCAGATGTTCCGCTGTGCTTCGCTTCCGCCCGGTCCCGCACGGGCGCAACCGGGTGGAGATGCAGGCAGGCTCAGGATGCGGGCTTGCGGAATTTCAGTGTCATGCGGTCGCTTTCGCCGATGGCGAGATATTGCGCCCGGTCGGTATCGCCGTTGCGCAGTGTCGGGGGCAGCGTCCACACGCCCTTTTCCCAGTCGGCCGTGTCCCTGGGATTGGCGTTGATCTCCGACGCGCCGACATAGGTGAAGCCGGCTGCCTCCGCGATGCGCCGGACCGTCGAAACCTTGAGATAGCCGCTGCTCTTTTCCTGGGCGGTGTCACGGTCTTCGGGCAGGCGATGCTCGACGATACCCAATGTCCCGCCCGGTTTGAGCATGGCGAAAAATGCCTTGAACGTCTCCGCTTCCGTGCCGGCCATGACCATGTTGTGCACATTGCGGAAAGTCAGCACCGTATCGACGCTGGCCGCCGGGATGGTCGCGGCCTCTTCGGGAAAGGCGACCAGTTTTACCTTTTCATAGGCATCCGGGCTGGTGCCCAGGAACGTCTTGTACCGCTCCAGATAGGGGCCGGTGGGCTGAACGCCATAGAATGTGCCCTTGTCATGCAGCAGTGGCGCCAGGATTTCCGTGTACCAGCCGCCACCGGGCGACCATTCCACCACGGTCTGTTCCGGTGCGAGGCCGAAAAACGCCAGCGTTTCGGCGGGATGACGATAGCGGTCGCGCGCGACATTGGCCGGTGTCCGGGTGGGAGCCGCGACGGCGGCGGCGATCGGGTCGGCGGCCTTATGATCGCCATGGCCGTCATGCTGGGCGGCGACAGGCGCGGCACAGAGGGCGAACGCGGTCAGAATAAGGGCGGAGCGGGCGGAACGATACATGGGGGCAGTCCTCTCTCTGCTCTATGGAGGGGGCATGGTGATACTGCCGGAAAACTATCTGGCTGACTATACTTCAGTTTAAATGGTGGGTAAAGCGGCCTTGCCGCGGGCGTCCCAAAAGTTTTTTCGGTGAAAATCCCGAGAAAGGTTCCATCTTGCGCGGGCTCGGTCCTCTGGCTCGCCACCATAGCCGACGAACTGCGCATGATTGGGATGGGTATCGGTCGATAGCTATGCTCGACAAATCGGGATCATCTTTGCTTCTCAGCGCCGACTTTATGGTGCCTTCATAAGGCTCGTCGATAAATCAGACTGATTGGCAGCCATCAACGCGCCCTTTCTCTTGGTGCAGATCGAAAGCGGAACCGGATTGGTTCTCTGTGCTGTTACATGGCAGATCAGGCAGTTTACGCAAAGCGGGCCGAGGTCGGACAGCCGGGGAGAGGTTTTGGCCCACCGGAACCACGCGGTCTTTTTGATGAAGGATGGTGTGGGCCGAGGGACGGTTGCGGTCTTCACCCATGGCCACCCTTAAGCGACCCAGGCCCCGTTACAGCATGTTGGGTCGGGCCAAATCGTCGACGCGACCGACGGTGTTTTCGGCGGTTAGGATGTCCGCTTTTTTCCAGACCGGCGATCGGCATGGCAGCGGCCCGTGATCCACCAGCGCGCGGGTCACGGGCCGCTCTTTCACGGTAGATGATGGCCATGGTAGCGTTGTTCACCGCTCCCATGGCCGGTGGGCCTTGTCCGGTCAGCCCTTATAATTGGCACAATCATAGGAGCCGCGCGATGTGAAGATCTTCGCGATCTCTGCATCGAATGCGGGCGTCCTGAATACCGAATATTTCTGGCTCGGATCGAACCATGCCTGCACGGCGTAAGGGAATGCTTCTTCCGCAGGGACGACGGAACCGGCAAAAACCCTGTTGATGGTGGGGAGATAGTCGAAACGGAACGACATGGTGTGGGCGAATTCGTGCACGATCTGGTCATAGGTACGGGTTTCCGTATCCCTTGCCCCACGGGTTTTGACACCCGTCTTGCACATCATCTGTTCCGTGATCCAGGTCGTGTTGGGACCGCCCCCGCCCAGAAGCCAGGCATTGGACGCATCGCCGGTCGCCGGACGGCCATTGTCGCCGATGCCGGGCAATTTGGCGAGTTCGGCGGCGGATTCGTCGTTGGTGATCAGAATTTCAACAAAGTTGAGCTTCGATTTGGGGAAGGCCGGTTTCAGTTTCGATGTCATGTCGGTGTAGATCATCTCCACGAAATCCATCGCCGAATCGGTGGTCCGGGCAGTGCCGTGAATGGTGATCCGTGGCGACGCGATGACCCGGCATTTCGCAAAACCGGCCTTGGGCACGCAGCGGGACGGAACCGGCGGAAGGTCCACTTTCTGACCTGACGGGATGGGGGCCTTTGGTTCGGCGCTGGACCAGGTGATGGCCGATGCCGGGGAAATGACGCTCAGATTGCCCTGACTGAGGGTCAGATAGGATCCCGATGCCACGTCGGAGCCGACCGGGCTCCACAGCACATTGCCTTCCGCGTCGATGGCGATGAGGTTGCCGTCCGGCGCCATGCGGATCAGCTTGACCTTGCTCGGCGTGACCCCCTGACGGTCGAGACCCCAGAGATACCGATCGCCCATAACCATCTTGACCATCAGATTCCCGTCGGAACCCTGAATCATATAATAGATGCCATCGGGCGATACATATTTCGTGCCCGGTTCGATCGTCTGGCCCGGGCGGATGGGAAATGCCGTTGCGACATCCATGCTGGGCTGAATCGCTGCCTTGTGCGCGGCATCCGTCATGCCGGCGGGATGTGCCGCGACAGGGGCGGCGGCGCTTGCAGCAGGCATAGCGGCCGATGCAGGCGGTGCGGAAGGGGTGGTGGGATGTGTCACCGCGGGCGTGACGGCGGCCGGCGCCGGCGCGGGAGGGGCGGATGGTGCCGTGACTGAAGCGCGTGGGGGAGGGGCGGATGGCGCTGTGACTGATGCGCGCGGAGGAGGTGCGGATGGCGCCGTAACTGAAGCGCGCGGGGGAGGGGCGGACGGTGCTGTGACCGATGCACGCGGAGGAGGCGCGGATGGCGCCGTGACTGATGCGCGCGGAGGATGTGCGGACGGCGCCGTGACTGAAGCGCGCGGGGGAGGCGCGGACGAAGGGGTCACCAAACCAGTCCGGCCGTCACTTGCCCAGAGGACGGGGTTTCCCGGCGCGGCCGATCTGATCCGAAGCACGCCGTCCTCATCCAGGTTGAGTTGCGCCGAGGTTTCCACCGCGTCGGACCATCTGGGCAAGGCGGCCCAGATCCACCCTTTTGCGCTTCCAATGACCACGATATTGCCCAGGCCGACTTCGACGAAATTGGCTTCGGCAAGCTGGTCGGTATAGCGTTCGATGCCCCAGACATAGCGGCCGTCCGCTGTGTAGATGACAAGATTTCCGTCATTCTGATGGATCAGATAATGTTTGCCGGATTTCGACACATATTTTTTGTCGCGGTAAAGATTGATGGGGGCGTTGCCCCAGATCGAGACCTGGGCATTGGCACCCTGCGCTTCCGCCCAAGGGTTTTCCTGTGCCATCGACGGGGCGATGAGGAGGCCGGACAGAAGCGCCCCCAGTCCTGCGGTGGTCGTCGCCACTAACCTTTGGCTGATGGCTTTTTTCGCGCGTTTCGACATTTTTTCCCCTCCGACTCGATAGGTGGCGGGTTTATGCTATTCTGTGACAGTGTAACAGATGATTTGGAACCGGCCGATCAGTCACTGGCTCAGAATTTGCTTTGTCTGTTCTTCAGTACAGCAATGTTTTCAGTCGGGTGGGAGTGAGAAAGCGTCAGATATGTCCGAAACTTGAAGAATAATAGCGCAGTGTAATGGTTGTGTGAAGAATATTACGATATTTCAAATTTGTATGATATCGAAAGGGGTACTTGATCGACTTCGAATTGTGCTGGTGGATTTCCCCACTTTGCAAAGTGGAAGCTATATAAGATAGGTATATTCTTCATATGCGAGTGGGTTCATCGATGCGATTGCGCTCTCCGGCTCCGCTTGGTTTGCATCGGTTGTAACGGGCTGCTGATTTCAACGGCTTGCGACTCTTTATTATAGGCGCAGGCAATAAGACGGTCCGTCGAGGTCCCGACTTCAGTGCCCAGCAATAGCGCGAAGCCGTAGGAGTCTGAGCCGTACGGGTCCACCTGGATGGTGTTGACATCCAGCACACCACTGACCGCGCCGCGACACGCCTTCTCGACATTCTGCTGGAATTCCTTCCAGGCGTCAGGGCTGGATGCCTGCACAGGCTGTATACAAAATACTGTCATCAAGGCGACCAGAGCGATGCTCCGCGAACAATTGTTCATAATATTTCCAACTGATTTTTGTGGTAGTCACAGCCCTGTAAAGAGGCATCAATCACCGTGCCCCCTTTGTTGTGTGAAAACAAAGAGGAAACTCACCGGTGCGTGGGCCGCAAGGCCAGTCAGACGGCGACTGGCGGGTCCGCCGGCCTCACACTACAGACAGGCTTCCAGAAACGGCTGATCGAACCCGAACTGGCGCGCCTTGTCCAGCGTATAGGGGCGCAGGCCCATGGAGCGATACTCGCCCACGATTTTGCCGCTGTCATCCTCGTCGTGATATTCGAACTTGAACAGTTCCTGGGTGACGATGACGTCGCCTTCCATACCGATCACCTCAGTCACGTTGGTGACACGGCGCGATCCGTCGCGCAGGCGCTTCACCTGTACGATCAGGTCGACCGAATCGGCGATCTGTTTGGAAATGGCCTCCTTCGGAATCTTGATGTCGCCCATCAGGATCATGTTTTCCATGCGGCCCAGACACTCGCGAGGCGAGTTGCTGTGCAGCGTGCACATGGAACCGTCATGGCCGGTGTTCATCGCGGCCAGCAGGTCGAAGCATTCGGCGCCGCGGATTTCGCCCAGGATGATGCGGTCGGGGCGCATGCGCAGGGCGTTCTTCACCAGGTCGCCGATGGTGATCGCGCCATTGCCCTCCAGATTGGCGGGACGCGTTTCCAGGGGCAGCCAGTGCGGCTGCTGCAAGCGCAGTTCGGCCGCATCCTCGATGGTCAGTACCCGTTCGCCCGGGTCGATCATCTTCGACAGGGCGTTGAGCATGGTGGTCTTGCCCGAACCCGTGCCGCCGGAAATCACGATATTGAACCGGCACGCGCCGGCAATCTTCAGCGCGGTCGCCATCTTCGGTGACATGGCGCCCCATTGCGCCAGCATGTCGATGGTGATCGGCTTGGCCGAGAATTTACGGATCGAGATGGCGGTGCCGCGCAGGGACAGTGGCGGCACGATCACGTTGACACGGGACCCGTCGGGCAGGCGCGCGTCGGCGAGCGGCGTGGTCTGGTCGACGCGGCGGCCCACCTTGTTGACGATGCGCTGGGCGATCTGGAACAGATGCTCCTCGTCGCGGAACTTGATCGGCGCGATCTGGAGCTTGCCCTTTTTCTCGATATAGGTCTGGTCCGGGCCGTTGACCATGATGTCGGTGACATCCGGGTCGTGCAGCAATTCCTCCAGCGGGCCCAGGCCCAGCAACTCGTCGACCAGCACTTTTTCCAGCGCGAATTGTTCGCGCCGGTTGAGCGTCAGCTTCAGTTCGGCCAGCACTTCCATGATGATCGGCCGGAATTCCTCGGCCAGTTCATCCTTGGTGAGCGTCGCCGCGGCTTCGGGGTCGACCCGTTCCAGCAGGCGGGGCAGCACCTGTTCCTTGATCTTGTGGACCGACGCCTCGAACCCCTGCGGTCCGGCGTCGGCGACATGTTCGCTGTTCGCGCGATCCGACAGTCGCTGCATCGCGTCGGCGTTGCGCTGCATCTGGCTGGTCGGCGCGATCAGCGGCTCCACCGCCGGCTGGCCGGGTAGCGTCGCGATGTCGAGCGGCGGAAACTGGCCGCCGGGCTTGCCGTCCTGCGCGCGGCCGCCATGCATGGGGCGGGCCACGCCAAAGCCGGGTCTGATGCCCGCGGGTCCATTTTTCCGTCCAAATGCGCTCATGTCTCTCCGCCGGAATTGCGCCTCCGCTGATAAGGTGAATAAGCGGGAAACTTTGACAAATGGCTAATGGGCCGGGGCGGTCGGCGCGGCATTCACGAAATGCGGGTCGGCGCCGAACCAGCCGCCCACAAGCCGCGCGCCGCCAACTATCCCGCGGCTCTGCGGTGTCAGGCTGATCCTGCCGTCCTTCACCGGGATATTGCCGGACAGGGTCTGTTCGGCGATCCGCCAGTCCATCTGCCGCAGGCGCCCAGATAGTCGCGCACGAATATCTCCTCCAGCGCCCGGCGGTCGAGTTGCGCCTCGCGCGCCTCTATCCGCGAGAGGAGGAAAGTGTGATCGACCGGTCGAACGTCACGGGGAAGGTGATCAGGAAGGCGATGTTGAATGCCAGCGCCGTCGCGCCAACCGCCGTTTCCACGCGCATGCGAGACCAGCGCCGGCTGATGATGAGCGCGGCCAGCATCAGCGCGGGGGCCACGGCGGCGATGGCGTTGCCCCGGTAGAAATGGCGCCCAGCAGAGGGCTGCGGATAAGCGCGACATAGAGGAGGAAGCCGCCCAGCATGGCCCCTGCATATAGCAGTGCGAGGCGTGCGAGCGTGCGGATCAGGGTCATGGCACTATGTCCTTCGCGGCAAGGATGCAGACGCGGCGGGTCCGGTAGCGGCATGGCCGTTGCGCGACCGCGCGCCAGACAGGGTCGCGATCGGTGAGGAGCAGATAGTCGATCCGCGCCTGCCGGGCCCGCGACGGGCCGTCCGCATCGGGAATGCGGCGGTGGGACCGCGGCTGGACCAGCGCCATGCGCGCCAGCACATCCGCCCGGCTCGCCCCGAACAGCATCGCTTCAGCATGTATCAGCTATGTCAAAGTGCCCTCTGTATGAACAGAGCAGGACGTATAATGGCAGGGTTAGGGACCCTTTAACCACAATGCCCCGCACGCGGCGGGGCAAAAGGAACGGGCTGGGTAAACCGTCAGGATAAGGTATGACGCGCCGGGCGCGCGCGCGGGACGCCAGCCGATTTTGGGGGTGGCCGTCCGATCCGGCTTCGCTCTGCCTAAAGCATTTCCAAGTTAACCGTTTACGGTCCACGGCTCGGAAAATGCGGTATCAAAAGACAAGAGCGTTATCGCTCAATATGAAAACACTCTACCCCGCCTGTTCGGCGAGGACGGTCAGGCCCTTTTCATTCACCTCGGCAAAGCCGCCTTTCACCGGAATGCTTTCCGGCGCGGCCGTAGCACTGGCGAAAATCTGGATATCGCCGTCCCGCACCGTGGACATGAACGGGGCATGGCCCTCCAGCACGCCGAAATCGCCTTCGCTGCCGGGAACGACGACCATATAGACCTGTTCGGAGCGGACCAGCTTTTCCGGGGTCACGAGTTCAAAATGCAGTGCCATTGTCTCAGTTCCTCAAGCTCCTCTCCCACCGGGAGAGGGAAGGGCCCATCGCTAAGCGAGGGAGGGTGAGGGCGACGGGCAAGAAATGTCGCCCCCATCCCGTTCGACGTGCCGGCTTATGCGGCTTCGGCGGCCAGCTTCTTCGCCTTCTCGACAGCTTCGTCAATGCCGCCCACCATGTAGAAGGCGTTTTCGGGCAGATGGTCATACTCGCCATCCACGACTGCCTTGAACGACTTCACGGTGTCCTCGATCTGGACGAACTTGCCCGAAATGCCGGTGAAGACCTCCGCGACGTGGAAGGGCTGCGACAGGAATTTCTGGATCTTGCGGGCGCGCGCGACCGTCAGCTTATCTTCTTCGGACAGTTCGTCCATGCCCAGAATGGCGATGATGTCCTGCAGCGACTTGTACTTCTGAAGGATCGCCTGAACAGCGCGGGCGGTTTCATAATGCTCCTGCCCGACGACGCGCGGTTCCAGAACGCGGCTGGTCGAATCCAGCGGGTCGACCGCCGGATAGATGCCCAGTTCCGAAATGGCGCGGTTAAGAACGGTGGTGGCATCCAGATGCGCGAAGCTGGTCGCAGGCGCCGGATCGGTAAGGTCGTCCGCGGGGACGTAGACGGCCTGCACCGAGGTGATCGATCCCTTGTTGGTGGAGGTGATGCGTTCCTGAAGCGCGCCCATGTCGGTCGACAGGGTCGGCTGATAGCCCACGGCCGAAGGAATGCGGCCGAGCAGTGCCGACACTTCCGCACCCGCCTGCGTGAAGCGGAAGATGTTGTCGACGAAGAACAGCACGTCCTGATTTTCGACGTCACGGAAATATTCGGCGATCGTCAGGCCGGACAGGGCGACGCGGGCACGGGCGCCCGGGGGCTCGTTCATCTGGCCATAGACCAGCGCGACCTTGGACCCTTCGGAAATCGCATTGCCGTCGGCATCCTTGGCGATGACGCCCGCGTCGAGGAATTCGTGATACAGGTCGTTGCCTTCGCGGGTGCGCTCACCCACGCCCGCGAACACGGACGTGCCGCCATGGCCCTTTGCGATGTTGTTGATCAGTTCCTGGATCAGCACGGTCTTGCCCACGCCCGCGCCGCCGAACAGGCCGATCTTGCCGCCCTTCGCATAAGGGGCGAGCAGGTCGATGACCTTGATGCCGGTGACCAGGATGCTGGCGTCGGTCGACTGGTCGACGAATTCCGGTGCCTTGGCATGGATCGGCGACTTGAGGTCGGTGACGATGGGGCCGCGCTCATCAATCGGTTCCCCGACGACGTTGAGGATGCGGCCCAGCGTTGCCGGCCCAACGGGCACGGTGATCTGCGCGCCGGTGTCGGTGACTTCCTGACCGCGGGTCAGACCGTCGGTCGAATCCATCGCGATGGTACGGACGGTGTTCTCACCCAGATGCTGGGCGACTTCCAGCACCAGACGCTGGCCGTTATTGGTGGTTTCCAGCGCCGAAAGGATCGCGGGAAGCGCATCGGGGAAGGTCACGTCGACGACGGCGCCGATGACCTGGCTGATGCGGCCTACGTTATTGGTGGTTGCCATGACTTCGTTTCCTTGCCTTCTTCGTCTTTGTATCGCGTTGCCCTGGCGAAACGCTGGCACCGCGCGTCTTCATGTCGTGCCTTCCGTCCTGTGCCCCGACCTGCGTCGGGGTGGCCGTAAAGGGTTACAGCGCTTCCGCACCCGAAATAATTTCCACCAGTTCGGTGGTGATCGCGGCCTGACGGCCACGGTTATACTGGATGTTCAGCTTGTTGATCAGGTCGCCTGCGTTCCGGGTCGCATTGTCCATCGCGGTCATCGACGCACCCTGTTCGGATGCGTTGTTTTCCAGCAGCGCCTTGAAAATCTGCACCGTCATGTTGCGCGGCAGCAGGTCGTCCAGAATCGCTTCCTCGCTCGGTTCATATTCCACCGTGGCGCCGATGGCGTCACGGTCGGCGTCGGCCGGGATCCTGATCGGGATGATCTGCTGCTCGGTCGGGATCTGGGCCAGCGCCGACTTGAACTGTGAATAGAAGAGGTGGGCGACATCGAATTTGCCGTCGAGGAACATCTGGCTGAGTTCCTGCGCCACAGCCTGCGCCTGGGCGAAGCCGGGTTCCTTGAGGCCGGTGGTGTCATAATTGGCAATGATCTTGCCCGGATAGGTGCGGCCGATGACGGCGCGCCCCTTGCGGCCGATCAGGTAGAATTGGACCGTCTTGCCGTCCAGTTCCAATTGGCGCGCCTTGGTCAGCGCCGCCTTGACGATGTTCGCGTTGAACGCGCCCGCAAGGCCGCGGTCCGAATTGGCGACGACGAGCAGATGCACGTCATCCTTGCCGGTTCCCGCCAGCAGCGGCGAGGCTCCTTCGCCCGAACCGCCGCCGATTTTCGACGCGAGGCTGGCGACGACCGCTTCCAGCCGCTGGCTGTAGGGACGGGCCGCTTCCGCCGCAGCCTGCGCCTTCCGCAACTTGGCGGCGGCGACCATCTGCTTGGCCTTGGTGATCTTTTGCGTCGACTTGATCGAGTCGCGACGGATCTTGAGTTCCTTGAGGCTAGCCATAAATCACACGTTCCGAGCAAGGGCCAGACGGCCCGCGAGACCAAAGAAACCGACGCCCATGGCGCCTTCGAACCACCGCATCGCGCGGCTTTGCCCAATGCTGCGGCCCGCTCCTGCGGCCAGCGCCGCAAGCGCCGCGCACCAGAAGAATCCCAGCACATAGACGATCGCGATCAGCACCATACCCTGGAACGGCGCGGACGGGCCGGTGCCGACGAATTGCGGCAGCGCGGCGAGGAAGAATATCGCGACCTTGGGGTTGAGTACCGTGCTGATGAAACCCTGTACGAAAGGCGAAGAGTCCGGGCGAATCCGCACCGGCTTCTCCGGTTGCGGCCGGCAGGCGCCGCGCAGCATCGAGAAGCCAAGCCATGCGAGATAAACCGCACCGGCGATTTTTACGCCCATGAACAGCCCCGGCACCGCATTCAGCACCGAAAGGAAGCCGAAACCGCACAGCGCCATATAAAAGAGGCCGCCCAACTGTATGCCCCCGATCGCCGCCATGCCCGCCTTCAGCCCGCGACGTGCGGCATGGCCGGCCACCAGCATGGTGTCCGGTCCCGGCAGCAGCACCAGACCCGTCGCCATCACGGTCCAGGCAAGGAGGGAGTGAGCGGTAAGCATCGACTTGGAGCGTTCTCTTTCATTTCGCCGTCAAGCCCGGAAGGGCTGGCCTCTTTCTTCCTGATGGAAGGGAGTCGCCAGCCGTCCCCGGCGTGACGGATATTGCCTGAACCTTATGCGAACGTCTTGCCGAACGCGTCCAGCGCCGCCGTGAGCCGGGCCTTCGCATCGTCGCCCAGATCCTTGCTCTCCCGAATCGCGGTCAGCACGTCGGCATGCTCGTGACGCAGATAGGCGAGCATCAGTTCTTCATAACGGGTCACGTCATTGACCGGGATGGAGTCCAGATAGCCGTTGGTGCCCGCGAAGATCGAAGCGGTCTGCTCCTCGAAGGGGAGGGGCGAGAACTGCGCCTGCTTGAGCAGTTCGGTAAGGCGCGCGCCACGATTGAGCAGTTTCTGGGTGGACGCGTCCAGGTCGGAGCCGAACTGGGCGAAGGCCGCCATTTCGCGATACTGGGCCAGTTCCAGTTTGATGGAGCCCGACACCTTCTTCATCGCCTTGGTCTGCGCCGACGATCCGACGCGCGACACTGACAGGCCCACGTTGATGGCGGGGCGGATGCCCTGGTAGAAAAGATTGGTTTCCAGGAAGATCTGGCCATCGGTGATCGAGATCACGTTGGTCGGAATATAGGCCGACACGTCGCCTGCCTGCGTTTCGATGATCGGCAGAGCCGTCAGCGAGCCGTTGCCGTTGGCGTCGTTCATCTTCGCCGCGCGCTCCAGCAGGCGGCTGTGCAGATAGAAAACGTCGCCGGGATAGGCTTCGCGGCCCGGCGGGCGACGCAGCAGCAGCGACATCTGACGATAGGCGACGGCCTGCTTGGAGAGATCGTCATAGACGATCAGGGCGTGCATGCCGTTGTCGCGGAAGAATTCGCCCATGGTGACGCCGGTATAGGGCGCGAGATATTGCAGCGGGGCCGGTTCCGAAGCGGTCGCGGCGACGACGATGGAATATTCCATCGCGCCATTTTCCTCAAGCTGCTTGACGATCTGCGCGACGGTCGAACGCTTCTGGCCGATGGCGACATAGATGCAGTAGAGCTTCTTGCCTTCGTCGTCGCCGGCATTGACGCCCTTCTGGTTGATGAAGGTGTCGATCGCCACGGCGGTCTTGCCGGTCTGGCGGTCGCCGATGATCAGTTCGCGCTGGCCGCGGCCGACGGGGACGAGAGCGTCGATCGCCTTCAGACCGGTCTGCACGGGTTCATGCACCGACTTGCGGGGGATGATGCCCGGCGCCTTGACTTCCACGCGCATGCGCTTGTCGGCGACGATCGGCCCCTTGCCGTCGATCGGGTTGCCCAGACCGTCCACGACGCGGCCCAGCAGGCCCTTGCCGACGGGCACGTCGACGATGGTGCCGGTGCGCTTGACGGTGTCGCCTTCCTTGATTTCAGCGTCCGAGCCGAAGATCACGACGCCGACATTGTCGGCCTCCAGGTTCAACGCCATGCCCTGCACGCCGTTGGAAAATTCGACCATCTCGCCCGCCTGGACATTGTCAAGGCCGTGGACGCGGGCGATGCCGTCGCCGACGGTCAGCACGGAACCGACTTCGCTAACCTGCGCCTCGGTGCCGAAATTGGCGATCTGGTCCTTGATGACCTTGGAGATTTCTGCGGCGTTGATATCCATGTTCAGCCTTTCATCGACCTTTTTACGGGCCTTCAGCCCTTCATAGCGTGGGCGAGAGTATTCAAACGGGTGCGGATGGAACTGTCGATCATCTGGCTGCCGATCTTGACGACCAGCCCGCCCAGAATCGCGGGATCGACCTTCGCGTCGATGGACACGTCGCGGCCGATCCTGTCCTTGAGGCTTTTGCCGAGAGCGGTGACCTGGGTCTCGGTCAGCGGATGCGCGCTCGTCACCTCGGCGCGTGCCTCACCCCGGTGATTCGACAGCAGCGTCTCATAGGCGCCGATGACCGCAGGCAATTGCGCCAGGCGGCGGTTACGCGCCAGCACGCCCAGGAAATTGGTGGTGAGCAGGTCCAGTCCCATGGAAGACGCGACGGCGCCGATCGCCCGTCCCGCCGCTTCACGGCTGAGCACCGGGCTATTGATAAGTGCCTTGAAATCAGGCGATTTCGCGATCGCCTCCTTCAATGCCGCCAGGCTTTGCGCCACGGTGTCGAGCGTCTTGCCGTCACGAGCCAGATCGAACAGCGCAACCGCATAGCGGCCGCTGAGGCTAGCCTGAATGCCGCCGGTAGTCTCCACGCGCTTACCGTCCTCCTGCTAATATGCGGTCATGCAAAAACAGGGGGGCGAATTTCGCCCGTCCCCGCTGTTGCCGGGCCGGTTAGCAGCGGGATTATGACTATGCAAGTCATGGTGGGTGATTCAGGCAAAAGGAGGGACGATGGCACCGTCCGGCCATGGCGGGGCGGGGATGGATCGGGCTGAGACCCGCCGCCTATCGCGGCGTCCGAGCCGGTGTCAGCCGCCCCTTCTGGCATCGATAGGTGAGCCGTTCATTGGGCTGGGCCGGCAACAGGGCGGTCAGCCCGGCCTGCAACGCGGCGATTCCGCTCAGGATGGCGGGGTCGGTCGAACACCCCTTTGCGGGGACGCTCTTCGCCAGTTCGCGTACCTTCGCCATGGTGTCCGCGTCCGGCAGCCAGCGCTGTGTCCGTAGCTGGCCGGTGGCGGGATCGAAAATGCTGAAGGCGACATGGGAGCCGCCATCGGGGCTGCGCGGGGCCACGACGCCCTGCCACCGCGTTCCCGCGGCGATATATTGGGTGTCGCCGTTCACGCATCCCCGGTCCGTCCAGCCGAACGATACGTCGACCGGCTGCGACACGGTGACGCGGCTGCGGGCCGGATCGATGCGGCAGATATTGTCGCCGGCCCATTTGAACGGGTTGTTGGTGAGCGCGCTGTCGTCGTCAGGCAACCGCATGCGGTCCTCAATGCTGGAGAAGCTGGGCTTGAGGAAGAACAGGCCCAGCGCCCCCAGCAGCGCCAGTCCGCCGCCGGCCAGGAACCATGTCGCACGCTTCTCCTGCTGTTGGCTGTAGAACAGCCCGCCCGCGCCGAACGCGAGCACGGCCACCGCCAGCAGTACGGCGGCGCCGGCCATGGCGTTTTCCCGGGCGGAAATGACGGCGCGCTCCGCATCGTCGCGGGCCTTGTCGATCGCCTGTTCACGCGCGTCGGACCGGGCCCGTTCCGACTGTTCGGAAATGTGCGCCTCGCGCTGGGTCAGCGCGGCTTCCGCCGCGTCGACCTCCGCCATCGATCGGCAGGGGACGGCCGTGCGCAGCGATGCGACGCCCGCCTGCCGCAGGAAGGACGCGACCTCGCGCCAGGACACGGCAAAGCCGAATTCGGCATCATTGCCATCCGATACCGACCCGAAACTGTTGACGCCCAGCACCCGCCCGCAATCGTCGACCAGCGGCCCGCCGCTGTTCCCGGCCGCGAGCGGGGCGGTGTGCAGGATGGTGTCGAAGCTCTGGCTGCTGCGTCCCGATGACAGGGTGCCACTGGTCTTCACCGTGCTGATCGGCTCGACCATCTGCTTGAGGCCAAGTCCCTGCGCGCGGTCGACATTGCCGGGGTAGCCGATCGCGGTGACATGCTGTCCATCGCTCACCGCGCCGGCGAAGAAGGTCGCGGGGGGCAGGTGGCCCTCTTCCAGTTGCACCAGCGCCAGATCGTTGCCCGGCGAAAAGGCGACCACCCGCCCGCCATGGCTTTTGCGTCCCTCCGACGGGATCACGCCGATGACGATATTCTTTTCCTCGCGCGTCAGTTCGACGACATGGGCGTTGGTGATTACCTTGTCCGGCGCGATGGCGATGCCGCTGCCATGGCCGACGAAATAGGCGTCGGTGCCGTCAGTCGCGATCAGGACGATACGCACGACGCTGCGCGAGGCGGCGGCGATATCCTGCTGCTCCGCCTGTCCGGCCGTGGCGGGCAGAAGGAGGAGGATAAGGAGGGCGAGGGGGCGGAGCAGAATGGCCATGGTTGACCGCATACATATGCCAAGGCGGCCGTCAGGCAATCGGGAAATATGCGTCAGGACCGGCCCGTGGCGGCTTTGTTTGGCGCGGCATGCTCCGAAAACCTGTTTTGATCGCAAGCGGCGGGAGGCAGGGTGGCGGCGAAACCGCTATATCGTGTCCATGGAACAGAGGATTCGCCCCGATTATGTCACGGCCCGCATGGACGGCCCCATGCCCGACCCCGAGCAGTGCTGGGCCGCCTTCTCAGCCCGTGACCGCGCGTTGGACGGGCGGTTTGTCGGGGCTGTGGTGACGACGGGCATCTATTGCAAGCCCAGTTGTCCCGCGCGACGCCCCCGGCGTGAAAACATCCTTTTCCTGCCCGACGGAGCGGCTGCGCGCGCGGCGGGGTTCCGGCCCTGCATGCGGTGCCGGCCGGACGATGCGGCACGCGACCGGATGGCGGTGGATGCCGCCATCGCCTTCATCGACGATGCGCAGGCACCGCCGTCGCTGGACCGGATCGCCGCGCATGTTGGCTATGCCCCCCATCATTTCCACCGCCTCTTCAAGCGCGATACCGGCATGACCCCGGCGGCCTATGCACGCGGCGTGCGGGCGGAACGACTGAAGACGGCGCTGGCAACTGGCGGCAGCGTGACCGAAGCGATCTATGCCGCCGGGTACGCCGCGCCCAGCCGGGCCTATGCCGATGCGGATCGCTATCTGGGCATGAGCCCCAGCGCCTGGAAGGATGGCGCGCGCGGCGTGGTGATCCGCCATGTGGTGCTGGACAGCAGTCTGGGTAAGCTGCTGGTAGCGGCGACCGGCAAGGGGCTGTGCCGGATCAGTTTCGACGAGGATGCGGACGCGCTGCGCCGCCATTTCCCCAACGCCGATATCCGCGGCGCGGACGCGGCGCTCGACGCGCTGGGCGCGTGCGTGGCGGCGCTGGTCGAAAATCCGGCTGCGCGCCCCGACCTGCCGGTGCCCGACCTGCCGATGGATGTGGGCGGAACCGATTTCCAGCAGGCGGTGTGGGCCGCATTGCGTGCCATTCCGCCGGGGGAAACCCGCAGCTACGGCCAGATCGCGGCGGCAACCGGCCGGCAGGGGGCGGCGCGTGCGGTCGGCACGGCATGCGGCGACAACGCGCTGGCGGTGCTCGTCCCCTGTCACCGCGTGACGCGCGGCGACGGCGGCCTTGGCGGCTATGCCTGGGGGGAGGAGCGCAAGCGCGCTTTGCTGGATCGGGAAAGGCCATAAGGGAGGACAGGGGAGGGCAGGGCGTAGCGCGAAACCCGCTTTTCATACTCCCGGCAAAGGGGCATGGTCGTGAGACAGGGGCAATAAGGGGGGGATGCGGGGCAATGCGTATGCGATTCGTGGCGTTGGCGGTGGCGTTGCTGGGCCTTGCCGCGCCGGGCACGCTGTATGCGGAATGGCGACAGGCGCACTCGCGCAACTTCATTCTCTATAGCAAAGCCAATGATCGCGAGACCCGGAAGCTGGTCGAGCAACTCGAAAAATTCGACCGGCTGCTGCGCAATATCACCCGGATCAGCAGCGATGTGGCGGTCGTGCCGCTGCGCGTCTACCTGTTCGACAATGCCGGCCTCATCAGGAAACTGGCCCGTAGTCCCTATGCGGCGGGCTTTTATTCGACGGGCAGCCGTTACGCTTACGCTGTCGCATGGCGGCAAAGCCCTGCCTCCGATTTCGGCATAACGTCGCAGGCCATCCTTTTCCATGAATATGCGCATCATTTCATGCACCAGTATTTCCCCGCCGCCTATCCGGCCTGGTATGTGGAGGGGTTTGCGGAGTTTTTCTCCACGGTGGAGTTTGAAGAGGATGGCGGCGTCCGGTTCGGGCTGATCCCCAAGTTCCGCGCGCCCACCCTGCTGCGCATGTCGATCTTTCCCCTCGACCAGCTGTTCAGTCGCACCCCGGAAAAGCTTGGCGGGATACAGGGCGACCGCTATTATGGAACGGCTTGGCTGCTGACCCATTTTTTTCATGCCAACGATGCGCGGCAGGCCGAATTCCATCGATATCTGGGTGATCTGGGGGCGGGGCGCGAGCCGGATGCAGACACGGTGTTCAGCGGCGGAATACGCGCTCTGTCGAAGGATCTGACCGTCTATATGGGTAAGCGCCTGTCTGTCTGGGGCATGCCGGCCAGGGAAATGGTCATCCCGCCTGTTACGCTCACGACGCTTGACCCCGCGCATGATGCGCTGGTGGAAACGGAACTGCGCCTGCTTTCGCGTGACGGGAGAGAGAGGGACGAGGCGATCGACATCGATCAGGTGCGTACGATCGTTGGCCGCTTTCCCGATAGCGCCTATGCCAGCGTTGTGCTGGCGGATGCCGAACTGGCGGTCGGGAATATCGACCAGGCGCACGCCGCGGCTGACCGCGCCATCTTGCTGGACCCGGCCGAATCGACCGCGCGGGTTGAGGCGGCGCGCGCGCGCATATGGCTGGAACGTGCGGAGCGCAGCGACAGCGCCGAGGATTGGCAGGCGGCGTTGAACGCTATCGTCAGGGCAAACCGTGCCGACCTGAACGATCCGGTGCCGCTGGTGCTGTTCTATCGCTATCACCGGATGAAGGGCGGATCGATGCCGGGGGTCGGCTATGACGGCCTATATAAAGCGCTTGAGATTCTGCCGCAAAATCAGGATTACCGCATGATGCTGGCCCATGCGATGGCAAGCCGCGGCGACTATGCGATGGCGTCCCGGCTGCTTAATTCGATCGCTTTTTCACCGCATGGATCGCCGTTGCGGGACGCCGCGGCGCGCCTGAAGGCGGAATATGACGCGAAGGTGACGTCGCCCGCGCCCTGACCGGCGCGGCCGTTCACAGGAAGCTGTAGGGGTCGATATCCACGGCGACCCGCGTGCCGGATTTCCACGCGATACGGTCCAGCCATTCGCGAATCGCCGCCTGCACGTCGACGGTCCGGGTCGCATGGACCAGCAGCCGGTGGCGGTGCCGGCCGCGCAGCATGGCGAGCGGCGCGGGCGCGGGGCCATAGACCCGCAGGCCTTCGATCATCGGTGCGGACTTGCCGATCAGCCGGGCGACCTGCGCCGCTTCGTCGGCATCCTCGCTGGAAATGATGATGGCGGCGAAGCGGCCGAAGGGCGGGGCGTTGGCGCGCCGCCGGTTTTCCGTTTCCACCGCATAGAAGCGTTCGGCATCCCCGGCGATCAGCGCCTGCATCAGTTCGGTTTCCGGCCCGCGCGTCTGGATGAAGACGCGTCCGGGCTTTGCGCCGCGCCCGGCCCGGCCCGCGACCTGCACAATCTGTTGGAAAGTGCGTTCCGACGCGCGCAGGTCGCCGCCCTCCAGCCCCAGGTCCGCGTCGATCACGCCGACCAGCGTCAGATTGGGGAAATGATAGCCCTTGGTCACCAATTGTGTGCCGATGATGATGTCGACCTGCCCGGCTTCGACCGATTTCACGAACTCCGCGACCCGGGCCGGCGACCAGAGCGTGTCGGACGTGACGATGGCGGTGCGCGCCTGCGGCCACAATGCCTTCACCTCATCGGCGATGCGTTCCACGCCGGGGCCGCACGCGACCAGGCTGTCTTCTTCCTTGCATTCGGGGCAGAAGCGCGGCGCGGGCACCACATGGCCGCAATGGTGGCAGGCCAGCCGATGCGTCAGGCGATGTTCGACCATCCATGCCGTGCAGTTGGGGCATTGGAAGCGATAGCCGCAATGGCGGCACAGCGTCAGCGGCGCATAGCCGCGCCGGTTGAGGAACAGCAGGCTTTGTTCGCCCCGGCCCATGGCCTCGTCGATCGCGCGGACCAGCGGTGGCGCGATCCACCGACCGCGATCGGGCGGGTCGGTCAGCAGGTTGATCCCCTCGATCGCCGGCATCTGCGCCCCGCCATAGCGGGCGGGCAGGCGGATTTCGCGATAGCGGCCCAGTTCGACCTGATGCCGGCTTTCGATGGCGGGCGTGGCCGACGCCAGGATCACCGGGAATTTTTCAATGAGCCCGCGCATGACCGCGACGTCGCGGGCATTGTAATGGACGCCGTCCTCCTGCTTGAAGCTCGCCTCATGC
This sequence comes from Sphingobium sp., assembly GCA_050251675.1. Classification (GTDB taxonomy): domain Bacteria; phylum Pseudomonadota; class Alphaproteobacteria; order Sphingomonadales; family Sphingomonadaceae; genus Sphingobium. The sequence goes on along the minus strand of JBFWMJ010000034.1, from coordinate 4,903 downwards.
GCTTCGTCGACGATGATGAGGCCGAGATCGGGATAGGGCAGGAACAGGGCGGATCGCGCGCCCACGACGACCTGCGCCTGACCGGCGGCGATCGCACGCCAGGCGCGCCGCCGCTCGCTCTGCCGCAGGCCGCTGTGCCAGTTGACCGGCACCGTGCCGAACCTCCGTTCGAACCGTTCGAGAAAAGGTTCGGTCAATGCGATTTCGGGCAGCAGCACCAGCACCTGCCGTCCCGCCCGGATCGCTGCGGCGACCGCTTCGAAATACACCTCCGTCTTGCCTGATCCGGTAACCCCGTCGAGCAGGAAGGGGGCGAAGGCGCATTGCTCGACCGCTTCCACCAGGCTGTCGGCGGCGCGCGCCTGCTCCTGCGACAAGGCGGGCGCGGCATGATCCGCGTCGGGCATGGGAAAGGGGCTGTCGGTGCTGACTTCCACCGGTTCGAATGCGTCGGCGCGGATCAGGCCGCGGATCACCGCGTCGCTGACGCCGCCGATCATCGCCAGTTCGCGGATCAGCCCCTGACGCTGACCGATGCGGTCCAGCGCCTGTGTCCGCTGATCGGTCATCCGGTCGGGGCGATGGCCGGTGGCGCGATATTCGATGACGGTGCGCGCGCCTTCCAGCGCGGGCATGGAGGCAAGGGTCATGCGTAGCACGGCGGCCGGCGGGGCCATGTAATAGTCCGCCGTCCATTCGATCAGCCGCCGCAGCGTTTCGGGCACAGGTGGCGCGTCGGCCAGCGCGACGAGATTGCGCAGGCGGTTGTCGCCCACGCTTTCGACGCCGTGAAACGCCTCTTCCTCCCACACGACCCCGACCATCTGGCGTGGGCCGAGCGGCGCCACGACGATGCTGCCGGGTTTGACGGCCATGCCATGCGGCACCCGATAATCGAGCGGGCCAAGGGCGGCGTTGAGCAGGAGGACACGGGCACGCGAGCGCATCATCCGTCCCTACCGCGCGTGGGCGCGCAGGCAAAGGCCGGCCGATGTCCGGGCGGATATTTCCGATCCCATCCACCGTGAATGTCCGACGGGCCGCCGGGCATTGGAGCGTGGCGATCGTCGGTGGTGGCCGCCATTGCTCCTGCGTCCCATTGCGGAAGTGGCGAATCCGGGCGCCAGGCGGTAAAGCACAGCGACTCATTCACCCGCGCCGGAGCCCTTTCCCATGAAATTCTTTGTCGACACCGCCGACACCGCTGAAATCCGCGACCTTGCCGCCACCGGCCTGCTCGACGGGGTAACGACCAACCCGTCGCTGATCCACAAATCGGGACGCAAGTTCCTGGAAGTGGTCGAGGAGATTTGCGGCATCGTCGACGGCCCCGTTTCGGCGGAGGTGGTCGCGCTCGACCATGAGACGATGATGAAGGAAGCGGCCGTCCTGCGGCGGATCGCCGACAATGTGTGCATCAAGGTGCCGTTGACGGTCGATGGCCTCAAGACCTGCAAGGCGCTGACCGACGACGGCGTGCAGGTCAACGTCACCCTGTGCTTTTCCGCCAATCAGGCGCTGCTGGCGGCGAAGGCGGGGGCGACCTTCATCTCCCCCTTCGTCGGGCGCCATGACGATAACGGTTTTGACGGCATGCAACTGATCCAGGATATCCGCCTGATCTACGACAATTATCAGTTCGGCACCGAAATCCTGGTCGCCAGCGTCCGCCACCCGGTCCATATTCTCGACAGCGCGAAGATCGGCGCGGACGTCATGACCGCGCCGCCTTCGGTCATCAAGGCGCTGTTCAACCATGTGCTGACCGACAAGGGCATTGCCGGCTTTCTGGCCGACTGGGAAAAGACCGGCCAGACGATCCTCTGAAATTTTGCCCCCGCTATCGCCCCCCTATCGGGGGCGATGCAACCCGGAGCGCGCCGGAACATTTCCCTTCATGGATGAAGGGAGAGGAAAGATGTTCGTCGCGGTTTATTGGTGGCGGGTGCATCCGGGCAAGGAGGATCAGTTTCGCGCCGCCTGGCGACGGGGCACGGACCTGATCCGCGAACGCTATGGCAGTCTGGGCTCGCGTCTGCATCGTGATGCCGACGGGCGCTTCGTGGGCTATGCGGAATGGCCGGACGAGGCGACGTGGCGGGCGGCGTTCGACCAGAAGATGGTCTATGACGATGCGGAAACGCGCGCGGCCTTCGTCGATGCGATTGCGCAGGTGCCGGAAGATGCCGACCCCATATTCACCATGACGGTCACCGACGACCTGCTCGTCCGGTCATCGGCGCGCCCGTCCCGGGCGTCCTATTGGCGCGCCAGGGGGGTGGGCGACGCGGTGCCCGGCGGGTTTCTGCCCTTCGCTCTCCTGATCGCGTTCCTGATCATCCTTCTCTATGTCGTCGGCTAGGACGGATCGCCATTCAGCCCAGGCACCCGAAAATGGCGGCTTTCCCTGATTCCTGCGCTTATCCGTCATAATCAGGCCGCGCTGCGGGTCACGAAAACCCCATTTTCGTTCTGCCATCCTCTGAATGGCGATCCGTCCCGGTCGGTGGATGGTCCGCCGACTGGCGCTGTCGCGTGAAATACGGGGGACAGGCCAATCGATACGAACCGTCATTTGCCATGTTCGGCGTTTGCGGGACCGCACGTTGTCGAGCAGGAGGGGCATGCCCGCGCGGGGCGGGCTTGCCATCGTTATTTGGGAGGCATTCTGATCGCGCCGTCCAGACGGATGTTCTGGCCATTGAAATAGGTGTTGCGAACGAATTCCAGAACCAGGCTGCCGAACTCATCGGGCTTGCCCAGACGTTTGGGGAAGGGGACCGATGCCTCCAGCACCTCCAGCACCTTGGGCGGCACGCCCAGCATGGGCGGGGTGGCGAAAATGCCCGGCATGATCGAATTGACCCGGATGCCCAGGTCCATCAGATCGCGCGCCATCGGCAATACCAGTCCGTTGACGCCCGCCTTTCCCGATCCGTAGGCGATCTGCCCGACCTGTGCGTCCTGGGCGGCGACCGACGCGGTCAGCGTGATGACGCCGCGCTCACCATCTTCCAGCGGGTCAAGGGCGGCCATGCCCATCGCGGAAAGCGACGCCACGCGATAGGATGCGACCAATATGCCCTCGATCGAATAGGCGTAGTCTTCCGTGGAGAAGCGCTTGAAGCCGCCGGTGGCGCGATCGGTCGATACGGTTTTCCCGCCGCGTGCCGTCATCGCGCAATGCACCAATATGCGTTCCTGGCCATGCGCGGCGCGCGCCTTGTCGAACCCCGCGACCACGCTGGCCTCGTCGGTGATGTCGACCTTGCAGAACGCGCCACCGATCTCGGCTGCCACCTGCTCTCCCGCCTCCTCGCTCAGGTCGAAGATCGTGACTTTCGCGCCGGCGCCTGCCAGCGCGATTGCCGTCGCACGGCCAAGTCCAGAAGCGCCGCCAGTCACAACGGCCGATGTTGTCTTGTCGATTTTCATTGTGTGCTTTCGTTCCTGTTTGTTTGCTGATGGACTGATGAGCGACTATTCTTGTCAAATCCCGCCGATATGGCGGTGCCGATTGTTCCAATATCTGTCGCGAAAGGCTTTCCTGTCAATCTTGCCAAGGCCGGTGATGGGCGGCGTGCCCATGAACGCGCGCGTGGTATTTCCCGCCTGCCGCCATCCGCTGCGGTGGGCGTTGGCGGGCAGTCGGGCTGGTTCCAATAGCCGTCCATGATATCCTGTCCTGCCGACCAGCGTGCGCGCACGGGCGCTATTGCGGGTTGACGGCGAGCAGCAGGCGTCCCGCTTCGGCCCCCTTCGCCGCGGCATTCATGGCGGGGGCGAAATCCTCGAACGCGAACACCCGCGCCACCTTTGGGGCAATGCGCCCCTCAACGTAGAGGTCCATCACCGCCGCGTTGATGCGCAGCTTGAGCGGGGGATCGCGCTCGATCGCCTGCCGGTAGTCGACGCCGACCATCGACGCGCCTTTGAGCAGCGGCAGGTTGACCGGCAGCTTTGCGATGCTGCCGCTGGCAAAGCCCACCACGAGATGGCGTCCGCCCCAGCCGAGCGAGCGAAAGGCCGGTTCCGTCGCATCGCCCGAAACGGGATCATAGATGATGTCGACGGGTTTGCCGTCATTCGCGGCCCTGACCTGATCACGCCAGTCGGCGGCGCGGGCATCGACGGCGGCATCCGCGCCGCCCGCGATGGTCATGGCGCGCTTTTCCGCCGAGGATGCCGAGGCGATGACCCGCGCACCCATGGCCTTGGCCAACTGTACCGCGGCGAAGCCGACGGCGCCGCCAGCGCCCAGCACCACGACGGTCTCACCGGGCTGGACCGCGCCGCGGATCGCCAGCGCGTAATAGGAGGTAGCGTAGCTGACGAGGATGATAGCGCCGATATCGAGCGGCATGTCGGCGGGAAGCGGCAGCGCCTCCTGTTCCGGCACAACGGCCTTTCCGGCGTAGGTGCCGCCCGGCGCCGACGCGCAGACCCTCTGGCCGACTCTCGACTGCGGCACGCCTTCGCCGACCGCGTCGATCACCCCGGAAAATTCGCTGCCCGGGATGAAGGGCAGGGGCGGCTTCACCTGATATTTGCCGGCCGCCACCAGCGCATCTACATAGGTGAGGCCGGCATAGGCGACCGCGATGCGAACCTGGCCCGCGGCGGGCAGGGGATCGGGCAGATTCTCGATCGCGAAGCTTTCCGGGGCGCCCAGCGCGTGGGCGACGACTGCTTTCATATCCTCTCTCCTGATAGGGTGGTTTCAGTCGCGCTTGCCGGCGAAGAAGGCGGCGATGGCGTCCTTTATCTCGCTGCCCTCTCCCAGATCGAGCGCGAGTCGCCGTTCGAGGTCAAGCCCGTCGCTGAGGGAAAGGGCCGTGCCTTCAAACACGGCGCGTCTGATCGCGCGCTGTGCGTTCTGCCTTCCGTGGGCGCACTGCACCGC
>JBFWMJ010000033.1:0-24316 GCA_050251675.1 Sphingobium sp. | reverse complement strand
CCAAGCCCAGCGCGGAAATCGCCGGCAAGACCTCTCTGCTCGACCTGACCGAACGCATCTGCAAATGGCCGATGGGCCATCCGGGCGAACCGGATTTCCATTTCTGCGGCGAAGCGGTGAACCCCGGCTTCCCCTATTGCGTTGAACATTGCGGCCGCGCCTATCAGGCGCAATTGCCGCGCGGCACCCGCCGTCCGCCGCCGCCGCTGCCCTTCGGCGGGCCACGGGTCCGATAAGCACAGCATCCTGAAAAGGCCGCCCCGCACCGGTCAGCCTTTTTTCTTTCACCGCGCCAGGCGCGGTGAAAGGGGCGCGCGCCCGCGCACGGTTCTTTTACAGCTTTGCGGCCGCCGCTTGCCCGCTTATATCCGCACACATGTCCGAAGACCTTTTCGCCAGCCCGCCTTCCCAGACACCCAGTTACGACGCATCCGCCATCGAAGTCCTTGAAGGACTGGAACCCGTGCGCCGTCGCCCCGGCATGTACATCGGCGGCACCGACGAGCGGGCACTCCACCACCTCGCCTCAGAAGTGCTCGACAACAGCATGGACGAGGCCGTCGCCGGCCATGCCACCCGTATCGAAGTGACGCTGCAACCGGGCAACCGTCTGACCATCACCGACAATGGTCGCGGCATCCCGGTCGACCAGCATCCCAAATTCCCCGGAAAATCGGCGCTGGAAGTGATCCTGACCACGCTCCATTCGGGCGGCAAGTTCACGGACAAGGCCTATGCGACGTCCGGCGGCCTGCACGGCGTCGGCATCAGCGTGGTCAACGCCCTGTCGATCTCCACCGTGGTCGAGGTCGCCCTCAACAAGGAACTGTTCCGCCAGAGCTTCGCACAGGGCCTGCCCACCAGCCCTCTGGAAAAGGTCGGCGCGGCGCCCAACCGACGCGGCACCAGCGTGACCTTCATTCCCGATCAGGAGATTTTCGGGGAACAGAAGTTCAAGCCCTCGCGTCTCTACCGCCTTGCCCGGTCCAAGGCCTATCTGTTCGCGGGTGTGGAAATCCGCTGGAAATGCGCGCCGGACCTGATCACCGACGATACGCCGGCCGAAGCCGTGTTCCAGTTTCCCGGCGGCCTTGCCGATCATCTGAAGGAACAGGTGGGCGACCGGGAGTGCGCGACCAGCGCCTTCTTTTCCGGGTCGCAGGATTTTCCGGGGAAGGCCGGCCGGGTCGAATGGGCGATCGCCTGGCCGCTCTGGTCCGACGGCAGCTACAGCTGGTATTGCAACACCATCCCGACGCCCGACGGCGGCACCCATGAAGCGGGCCTGCGCGCGGCGCTGGTCAAGGGCATCCGCGCCTTTGCCGAACTGGTGGGGCAGAAAAAAGGCAAGGACATCACCGCCGACGATATCGTGACATCGTCGGAAATCATGCTGTCCCTCTTCATCCGCGACCCCCAGTTCCAGAGCCAGACCAAGGACCGCCTGACCTCCCCCGATGCCGCGCGCCTCGTCGAAAATGCCGTGCGCGACCATTTCGACCATTTCCTGACCGACCATATGGATCGCGGCAAGGCGCTGCTCGCCTACGTGCTCGACCGGATGGACGAGCGGCTGAAACGCCGGCAGGAAAAGGAGGTGAAGCGCAAGACCGCGACCAGCGCGCGCAAGCTGCGCCTGCCCGGCAAGCTGACCGATTGTTCCACCGACGATCCCGAAGGCACGGAAATCTTCCTGGTCGAAGGGGACAGCGCCGGCGGGTCCGCCAAGCAGGCACGCAACCGCAAGACCCAGGCCATCCTGCCCCTGCGCGGCAAGATACTGAACGTGGCGAGCGCCAATACCGCCAAGATCCTGGCCAATCAGGAAATCGCCGACATGATATTGGCGCTGGGCTGCGGCACGCGCAAGGACTGCAATCCCGACCATCTGCGCTATGAACGCATCGTCATCATGACCGACGCCGATGTCGATGGCGCGCATATCGCGACCCTGCTCATGACCTTCTTTTTCCAGGAGATGCCCGAACTGGTGCGGCGCGGGCACCTGTATCTCGCCCAGCCGCCACTGTATCGGCTGGTCGCTGGCGGCAAGAGCCTCTACGCGCGGGACGACGCCCACCGGGCTGCCCTGATGGCCAGGGAATTTCGGGGCAAGAAAGTCGAGATCAGCCGGTTCAAGGGACTGGGCGAGATGAACCCGATGCAGCTGCGCGAAACCACCATGGACCCGGCGACGCGGAGCCTGATCCGCATCACCCTGCCCACCGATGTGGAGCAACGTGCCGGCGTGCGCGATCTGGTCGACCGGCTGATGGGCAATAATCCGGCGCACCGCTTCGCCTTCATTCAGGAAAACGCCGCGGCCGTGGACGAGGAAAGCATCGACGCATGAGGGCGCTGGCGGCGCTGCTGCTGCTCGCGCTGACGCTCCTCGCGGCCCCTTCCCGCGCGCAGGTCGCGCCCGCCTATCAGGCCCGCGCCGCGCAACTGGCAACATTGCTCGCCACGGATGGCGGGGAAAAGGATTTCTTCTCTCCCCTCTTCCTCGCCGCCGTACCGGTGGACCAGTGGCGCAGGCTGTGCGCGGACCTGCGCCGTCAGCACGGCAAGCCCCTTTCGATGGGCTCCGTCCGTCAGGACGGCCCGACCGCCGGGCAGGTCGAAATCCGCTATGAACGCGCGACGGTGGGCTTCACGCTGGTCGTCGCGCCGGACCCGCCCCATCGCGTCGTCGGCCTGCGTGTCGTCGGCACGCGGCGGGCGGGCGACAGCCTCGACAGCATCGTACGCGACATCGCCGCCCTCCCCGGCCATGCCACCTTTGCCATCGCGCGGCTGGGCGATGATGGTCCGCAATGGATCGCGGCACGCGACCGGGACCGGCGGATGGCGACCGGTTCCGTCTTCAAGCTCTATATACTCGCAGAAATCGCCCGGACGGCGGAGGCGGGCACGCGCCGCTGGAGCGACGCCATTCCCCTGTCCCACAAAAGCTTTTCCGGCCGCCTGCTCGCCTGGCCCACCGACGCGCCGATGACGCTTCACAGCCTCGCCACCGCGATGATCGCGGAAAGCGACAACAGCGCGGCCGATACGCTGCTGCTCGCGCTGGGTCGGGCCAGCGTGGATGCCATGGTCGCACGCACCGGCCATGCGAAAGCCGACGCGACCCTGCCCATCCTGACCACGGCAGAAGCCTTTGCGCTCAAAATGCCGGCCAATGGCGATCTGCGCCGCCGTTATGTGGAGGCGACGCCCGATCAGCGCCGCCTCCTGCTGCGCGACAATGCCGTCAGCCTTGGGGCGGGCGTCGTCGATATAGGGTCCGTGGCGGAAAAACCCGCTTATATCGACAGCATCGAATGGTTCGCCTCCGCAACGGACAGCATCGCCCTGCTCGACTGGCTGCGGCGTCATGGCGGCGATGCGCTGCCGATCATGGCGGTCAATCCCGGCATAGCGCCCGCCGATGCCGCCCGCTGGCACTATCTGGGGTATAAGGGCGGCAGCGAGCCGGGCGTCATCGCCATGAGCTTTCTGGCGCAGGGGAAGGACGGGACATGGTACGGGGTAAGCGGCAACTGGAACGACCCCGATGCGCAAGTGGACGAAGCCAAGTTCGTGGCGTTGATGACACGGGCGCTTAACGTGCTGGCCCGGTGAGCCCCCTATTCGCGGAGCATCTTTCGGCGCTCCGCTATCTGTTCCGCCAATTCCGGCCGCGCGCAATAGGCCGCTTCAAAAGCCGATAGCGGCGGCGCGTCGATATTGTCTTCCGCCGCTCTCTCCCCGTCGGTGCAGCGGAACACCGCTTCACGATCGCCGATCATGTCGATGGGCGCGCGGTCCCGGTCCCTGCGGGCGATGGGCGCGGCGAGCAGACGAAGATAGGCGAGCCATCCTTCCCGATTCTCTCTGGCCTGCTCCCCCTCACCGCCCGCTGTCGGCGCGACGACGATCGCCGCGCGCAGCGCTTCCGCTTCATCGAATCGCCCCAATTCCCGCAACGCATTGGCGGCGCGGGCACGCAACGCGATGGAATCGAAGGACGCCCCATCCGCCGGCATCGCCGCCACAAGCGCGACGAACTCCGCATTATATCGCCGCGTGCGATCGCTCGCGGGATCGGCGTTCTTCGCCTCCCACGTCGCGTTCAGAAGCAACCAGGGCAGGCCCGGGTCGCCCAGCACCTTGGCCGTGCGATACGCCAGATAGTAGCTTGTCTCCCCCGCCGCTCGCAAAGCCTTATAGTCCGGCCCCCCGACCAACAGGTCCAGCGCCTTCACCTCGGCAGGCGTGAAGTCGCGATACAGTATGAGACCATTGCCGGGACATTGCGGCGGCTGCACCGGGAAATAACCGGACCCGGTCGGCATGCCGTCCGGCAGCGCGCCCCAGCGCGTAATGCTGCCAAGCGACCGGAACTGAAATGCTTCACCCCCGACCGGACAAACCTTCTGCTCCGGGAAATAAGTACTCGCGCCCGCCGGAACCGTCGCGATGGCCGCGACCAGTATCCAGCGCAGCCAGATCACGCCGTCAGCGCCTCTACCAGAGCCCTGACCTTCTTCTGCCGCCACTGGGGCAGCGGCGCGATCAGCCAGTAGGACCGGGGCGAAGGGGATGCCTCGCCCATCTGGCGGACGCGCCCGGCGGCCAGATCGGCCTCCGCCAGCAGGAGCGGCACGCTGGCGCGACCAAACCCATTGGCCGCCGCCTCTATGGCCAGCCCGGCATCGGCCACGCGGATGGCGGGTGTGCGGTCGGCGGGGATGTCCCCATGGCCGGGCCATTCGATCCACTGGTCGGGGCCGCCCTCCGCCGCTTCCACGGTGACGAAGCCGCCTTCCCCCAGATTCACACCTTCATGCTCGCCTGAATCTTCGGTCAGCCGCACGGCAAGATCCAGATTGGCTTCTGTGAAATCCAGCGCATCGTCCGCCGCGACCAGCGAGAAGACCAGGCCCGGTTCGCGCGCGGCATAAGCAGCCAGTCGCGGCTGAAGCCATTTTGCGGTGATGTCGCGCGGCGCAGCGATGGTCAGCGAGGAAGAAGACTGCCCCGCCTGCATGGCGCGCACGGCCTCCTCGAACTCCAGAAAACCGGCGCGCAGCGCGTCCAGCCCCGCTTCGGTTTCCTGCGTCAGTTCCAGCCCCTTGGGCGTACGGCGGAACAGGATGACGCCCAGCATGTCTTCCAGCGCGCGGATCTGCTGGCCGACCGCAGCCGGCGTCACCGCCAGTTCGTCGGCGGCGCGAGTGAAGGACAGATGCCGGGCGGCCGCATCCAGCACGCGCAGGCCGTTCAACGGAAGATGGGTCCGTTTCATTCGGCCACCGCCGGCGCGATCAGCGCAAAATGGGGAATGGCGATGTCGAACGTCCGCCCGTCCGCGCCGATCATGTGATAATGGCCCTTCATCGACCCGGTCGGCGTATTGAGCGGGCAGCCGGAGACATAATCATAGCTTTTGCCCGGCTGCACCACCGGCTGTTCGCCGACGACGCCGTCACCGTCGACGCGGTGCTGGCCGCCCCGGCCGTCGGTGATCAGCCAGTGGCGGGTCAGCAGTTGCACCGGCTGCGTACCGCCGTTCTGGATGCGGATATGATAGGCCCAGAACCAGCGCCCCCGTTCCGGTTCCGACTGTTCCGGCAGGAATGTGACGGCAACATGAACCGTCACTTCGCGCGTGGTGGCGGAAAAGGGGAAAAGCGCGTTCACGCCCGATCAGTGCGCCATGCGCCCCTGTCCGTCAACGTCCTATCGATCGCAGGGCGCGATCCAGATCGTCGATAAGGTCGGCCGGATCCTCCAGCCCGACGTTCAGGCGCAGCATATCCTCGGTTATGCCGACCTCCAGCCGCGCTGCTTCCGCCATGCCGAAATGGGTGGTGGAGGCCGGATGCGTCATCAGCGAACGGGAATCGCCGATATTATTGCTGATATCGATCAATTCCAGCGCGTTGAGCAGGCCGTGCGCCTCCGCCCGGCCGCCGCCGACATAGAGAGAGAAGATCGGTCCCGCCATCGCCATCTGACGCATGGCCAGATCATGCTGCGGATGGCTGGGCAGTCCGGGATAAAGGACCTTTTCCACCCGTCCTTCCAGGAACCGGGCGACCTGCAGGGCATTCTCGCTCTGCCGCCGGACACGCAGGTCCAGCGTTTCCAGCCCCTTGAGCACCACCCAGGCATTGAACGGCGACAGGGTCGGGCCGGTGTTGCGGTGGAACGGCAGCAGGGTGTTGACGATGAACTCCTCCGTCCCGCAGATCGCGCCCGCCAGCACGCGTCCCTGCCCGTCCATCATCTTTGTCGCGCTATAGGCGACCACGTCCGCGCCGAACTCCATCGGCCGCTGCAAGGCCGGTGTCGCGAACGCGTTGTCGACCACGCTGACGATGCCGTGCGCCTTCGCCAGCCCGCAGATCGCGGTCAGGTCGGCGACGTCCATCGTCGGATTGGCGGGTGTTTCAAAGAAGAACAGCCTGGTGTTCGGCCGGATCGCCGCTTCCCATGCCGCGTTGTCGCGCGCGTCGACCACCGTCGTTTCGATCCCGAAACGGGGCAGCAGCGTATCGACCAGCCAGCGGCATGACCCGAACAGCGCCTTGCCACCGACGACATGATCGCCGGCCGACACTTGGCACAGAAGGGCCGCGGTCATGGCCGCCATGCCGCTGGCCGTCGCACGGCACGCCTCCGCACCTTCCAGCAGGGCGATGCGCTTTTCCAGCATTTCGACGGTCGGGTTCTGCAACCGGGAATAGGTCATGCCCTGCTGCTCACCGGCAAAGCGCATGGCCGCATCCTCGGCCCGGTCATAGCTGTAGCCGCTGGTCAGGAACAACGCCTCGGACGTTTCGCCCCATTCGCTGCGGGCGGTGCCGCCGCGCACGGCAAGAGTCGCCGGCTTCCAGTTCCTGGTGATGCTGGGGTCCTGCCCGCTTTTCCGCTTCATATGCCTGCCTGAACCTTCCCACTTGATCGGGCGGCGGTCGCGCCGCCCTGTCCCGTCATCTACAGCGCCGCGAGCACCGCGTCGCCCATCTGCGCCGTCGTCATCGTGCCGCCCAGATCGGCGCTGCGCGCACCATCGGCCAGCGCCTTCCCGACCGCCGCCTCGATGCGGTCCGCCTCCGCGCCGAGGCCCAGCGAATAACGCAGCATCATCGCGGCCGACAGGACCGTCGCCAGCGGATTGGCCTTGCCCTGACCGGCGATGTCCGGGGCGGACCCGTGAATCGGCTCATACAACCCCTTGCCCTCTGCATCGAGGGAGGCCGAAGCGAGCAGGCCGATCGACCCCACGCACATGCTGGCCTGATCGGACAGGATGTCGCCGAACAGATTGCCGGTGACGATGACGTCGAACTGGCCGGGATCGCGCACAAGCTGCATCGCGGCATTGTCCACATACATGTGCGAAAGGGCGATGTCGGGATAGTCGGCGGCGACCTCGTTCACCACATCGCGCCAGAGCTGGCTGGTTTCCAGCACATTGGCCTTGTCGACCGAACAGAGCTTGCCACGCCGCGCGCGCGCCGTTTCAAAGGCCGAACGGGCGATGCGGCGCACTTCCCCTTCGTCATAGGACATGATGTCATAGCCTTCGCGCAGGCCCTGAGCGGTCTTGCGCATGCCCTTTTCGCCGAAATAGACGTCGCCATTGAGTTCGCGCACGATCATCAGGTCGATCGCCCCGGCGATTTCCGGCCGCAGCGTGGATGCGTCGGTCATGCCGGGAAGCATCCTTGCCGGGCGCAGGTTGGAAAACAGGCCCAGTTCCTTGCGCAGACCCAATATCGCCTGTTCCGGGCGCAGGGCGCGTTCCAGCGCATCGCAATCAGGATCGCCGACCGCACCAAACAATATGGCGTCGGCGCGACGTGCGATATCCAGCGTTTCCGGCGGCAGCGGATGCCCGGTCGCCTTGTACGCGGCGCCGCCGACCAGCCCTTCCTCATACACCAGCCCGTCAATCGCCAGTGCATCCAGCACCCGCCGCGCCTGCGCGATCACTTCCGGGCCGATGCCGTCTCCGGCCAACAGGGCAATGACCATCCGTTCTTCTCCATTCATGGGCGTCGCACCGCCAAAGCGCATGCCCTTGCAAGAAGCAACGGCGTCACGCAACCGCTCTTTTCAGCCGTTCCACCAGCCGTTCGCGCGCCGCCAGCACGCCGCCCCGCCATTCGGTGAGCACCGAGCGTTCGAGGAAAAAGCCGGTCAGTCGCAATCCGTCGACGATATCCGCCCACGCATCGGTGCCCCCGCCCAGCAGAAAGGCCGGCAACGGCAACAACCGCGACTCATATCCCGCCGCGCCCGATCGGCTGACGGCGGCGCAACTGCGCGGACTGACGAAGGCGAGGTCCTCGCGCACGCCCGTCGCCGCGCAGCGCGTCAGGTCGAGCCCGAAGCCCAGTTCGGCAAGCAACAGCATTTCATAATGGACCAGCGCGACCGCCCAGCCCCGCGCCGCCGGTGCCGCCTCCACCGCGCTCAACACCCCCTCCAGCGCGCGATACAGTGCCGGATAGGGCGTACCCTCCGGCAGGGCGGCGGCGGTCAGCGCGCATGCCCAGTCGATCGCGGCGGCCGGAAGCGGCTCGCCCAGTAGCGGGGCGCGGCTATGGTCCAGTTCGACCGACAGGCCGGCAAGCTGGTCTTCGGTACGCGCGCGCAGATCGGCCTTTATCCGGTTGCCGGGCACCAGCACCGGCCGCATCGCCCGCGACCGGCCACCGCGTACATAGCCCGCGACCAGTCCCCGCTCCGGCGTCAGCAGCCGGGCGATGGCGCCATGTTCGCCATGATGCCGCACGGCGCAGACAATGGCGGAGGTCACGAATGTGGGCACACCGCCGTCCTTACCCCACATGACCGCACGACAAAAGCGCGCGATCGGGCGCGCGCCTCGTCAGGCCGCGCGATACACGCTTTTGAGGTTCATGAATTCATGCAGGCCGAACGGCCCGAGTTCGCGGCCGTGACCGGATCGCTTGATCCCGCCAAAGGGCGCTTCGGGCGCGGAGGCGAGCATCTGGTTCACCGCCGTCATGCCGGCTTGAATATCGCGGATGAAGCGGGCTTCCTCACCCGCATCCCGCGTCCAGACCGACGATCCCAGGCCAAAGGGGACGGCGTTGGCAATCGCGATGGCGTCGTCGATATCGGCCGCCCTGAACAGCATCGCCACCGGGCCGAATATCTCCTCCCCCATCAGCGCGGGGTCCGCCGGAACGCCGGTCAATATGCCTGCGCGCATATAGGCGCCGGGACTAGGTATCGCCTCTCCCCCAATCAGTGTCGCGCCCGCCGCGCGCATCCTGTCCATCTGCCCAAGGACGGTCCGGCGTTGCGCTTCGCTCGACAACGGGCCCATGTCGGTGGCCGCGTCCATCGGGTCGCCGGCCTTGACCGCGGCCATGGCGGCGGAAAATCGGTCCAGAAACGCATCATGGACAGCGGCATGAACGATCATCCGCTTGCCGCAGATACAGGATTGCCCGCTATTCTGGATACGGGCGGTCACCGCCTGTTTCACCGCCGCATCCAGATCGGCCGACGGCATGACGATGAACGGGTCGGACCCGCCCAGTTCCAGCACCACTTTCTTGAGCGCACGGCCCGCCTGTTCGGCGACCGCCCTGCCCGCCGCCTCGCTACCCGTCAGCGTGACGGCGGCGACGCGATCGTCGGCGATGATCGCCGCGACCGCGTCCGACCGCACCGGCAGATTCTGGAACACGCCGTTCGGAGCGGCGGCGATACCCATCATCTCCTCCATCAAGGCAGCAACGCCCTGCACATTGCTGGCATGTTTGAGCAGGCCGACATTGCCCGCCAGAATGCAGGGCGCCAGGAAGCGCACGACCTGCCAGTAGGGGAAATTCCACGGCATGACGGCCAGCACCGGACCGATCGATTGCCACAGCAGGTCGACGCGCCCGCCGGATGCCGGGACGATCGTGCCGCCATCCAGCATCGCCGGTCCGTTCCGCGCATAATGGCGAAAGGCAGCGACGCATTTATCGACTTCCGCCAGCGCGGATTTCAGCGTCTTGCCCATTTCCAGCACCGCCATGCGGGCCAGTTGGTCGCGATGCGCGGCATAAGCGTCGGCGAGCCGGTCGAGCAGCGCCGCCCGGTCGGCCACCGGAACCTTGCGCCAGCCATCGAAAGCGGCGACCGCGCGATCCAGCCGGGTATCCACCCCGGCCGCATCCAGCACGGCATGCGTGGCGAACAGTTCACCGGTGGCGGGGTTGACGCTTTTCATCATCGGCGGACATCCTCTTGCGGCCCGCTGCCCCAAGCGCATGAGGCAGCGGAACGATCCGTGAAGCCCGCCAGCCTACAGGCGGGCAGGCCGTCTTGCGGCGCAACGCGCGTCAGTCATGCTCCCTGCCGCCGGCGCCCATATAAAGCTCGCTGCCGGTTTCGCGGAATATTTCGCTCATCTCCTGCATGCCCTTTTCCGCTTCTTCCGCCGCGATGAAGCGGTCGCTCGGCTGATTCTGCTTCGCGGCGAACTCCCGCACCTCCTGCGTGATCTTCATCGAACAGAATTTGGGGCCGCACATGGAACAGAAATGCGCGGTCTTGGCGCCTTCCGCCGGCAGCGTCTGGTCATGATATTGCTCGGCAGTGTCGGGGTCGAGGCTGAGGTTGAACTGGTCGCGCCAGCGGAACTCGAACCGCGCGCGCGACAGCGCATCGTCGCGCACCTTGGCCGCCGGATGCCCCTTGGCGAGATCGGCGGCATGGGCGGCGAGTTTATAGGTGACGACACCGACCTTCACATCGTCGCGGTCGGGCAGGCCCAGATGCTCCTTTGGCGTGACATAGCAGAGCATCGCCGTCCCGTACCAGCCGATCATCGCCGCGCCGATGCCGCTGGTGATATGGTCGTACCCCGGCGCAATGTCCGTGGTCAGCGGCCCAAGCGTGTAGAAGGGCGCCTCTCCGCACGCCTCAAGCTGCTTGTCCATATTCTGCTTGATCTTGTGCATGGGGACATGGCCCGGCCCCTCGATCATCACCTGCACATCCTGGTCCCAGGCCCGCTTCGTCAATTCGCCCAGTGTATAGAGTTCGGCGAACTGCGCCTCGTCATTGGCGTCGGCGATGGAGCCGGGACGCAGGCCGTCGCCGAGCGAATAGGCGATGTCATATGCCTTCATGATCTCCGTGATCTCGTCGAAGCGCTCGTAGAGAAAACTTTCCCGATGATGCGCGAGGCACCATTTCGCCATGATCGACCCGCCGCGCGACACGATGCCGGTGACCCGCTTCGCAGTCATCGGGATGTAGGGCAGGCGCACGCCCGCATGGATGGTGAAATAATCGACGCCCTGCTCAGCCTGTTCGATGAGGGTGTCGCGGAAAACCTCCCATGTCAGGTCCTCGGCTATGCCGCCCACCTTCTCCAGCGCCTGATAGATAGGCACCGTGCCGATCGGCACCGGCGAATTGCGGATGATCCATTCGCGCGTGTCGTGGATGTTGCGGCCGGTGGACAGGTCCATCACCGTGTCCGCCCCCCAGCGGATCGACCAGACCAGCTTGTCGACCTCACTCGCCACGTCGGACGCGACCGCGGAATTGCCGATATTGGCGTTGATTTTCACCAGGAAATTGCGGCCGATCGCCATCGGCTCGCTTTCCGGGTGGTTGATGTTGCTGGGGATGATCGCCCTGCCCCGCGCCACTTCGTCGCGCACGAATTGCGGCGTCACATAATCGGGAATGGATGCGCCCCAATCCTGACCGTCGCGCACATATTCGGCCAGCCTGGCGCGGCCCAGATTCTCCCGTTCCGCCACATATTCCATTTCTGGCGTGATGATGCCGCGGCGGGCATAGTGCATCTGGCTGACATTGCCGCCCGCCTTCGCGCGCAGGGGGCGTTTGACCACATGGGGAAAGGGCTGGACACCGCCGCTGCGATCCGGCCCCTTCAGGCCATTATCCTCCGGCCGGATGGCGCGGGCATCATAGGCCTCGACATCACCGCGCGCCATGATCCAGTCCCGGCGGATCGCGGGCAGGCCGGCCATGATATCGATGGGCGCATCCGGGTCCGTATAGGGACCGGACGTGTCATAATCGCGCACCGGCGGCTCGCCGCTGCCCGGTTCCAGAGCGATTTCGCGCATCGCCACCCGAAGCGGACCGACATGGATCTTGCGCGATCCGCGGATCGGGCCGGTCGTGACGCGCATTTCAGTGCGGGCGGGAACATCTGCCATAAGTCGAGGTCCTTTCAGACGAGAAGGAAGGCCCGGCCGGTCAGGCGGGCAGGAAAGGGAGAAGCGCGGGGATCGGCGAGACAGTCGCCTGATGCCGGCGCCTGATGCCGGAATGCGGAAAGGTCGCGAAGGGGACCGGCCATCACGGACAGCGCGCCGGTTTCGGCAGGGCACAGCCTGGGTAGGGACATTCTGTTCACCGCCATCCTCCTTGCATGCGAAACGAAGGAGGGAGGGGCTGTCTGTCTGGACACACCGTTCCCTCCCTACGCCGGTATCAACCAGATCAGGTTCAACGGGTCGCGACCACATCAGTCGCCTCTCAACCGCCTGTGCGCGGTCCCCCGGGGATATGGACAGGATAGGGCAGTGCGGGCACAAGGTCCATAGCCTTATGTCCCACCACCCATCCCCACCCGATCTGTCGACCCGCGCCGGCCGCAAGGCCCATCGCCATGCGATGCGCATGGTCGCGGTGCGGCCGCGCCGCTATGGCCTGTGGCTGCTCACCCTTGGCGCGATGCTGCTGACCTTGCCGGCGCTGCTCGACGTGCACGATGTCCTTGGATGGTCGCCCAGCGTGCTCGGGCTGATCGCCTGCGCCGCGTCCGTGCCGCTGCTCATCACAGGTGTGGTGCTGCGCGCACGCTATCACCGGCGGATGCGCGAGGGGACGGAGTGAGCGGAGGCGTGCTTGCCGCTCGACCATCGCGGTGCGGAAGGTTAGAACAGGCACGACGCTCCCGCTCGTTCGACCGGAGAAAACACCCATGAAGAGGTTCCTGACCGTGGTTTCCGCTGCCCTGCTGTCCGGCGCCGGCGCGCCCCCCGCTCCCGATGCCGCGGCATCCTCCCCCGCCGACGATCCCTATGTCTGGCTGGAGGACTGGACCGGCCCGCGCGCCATGGCCTGGGTGGAGGCGGAGAATAAGGCGACCCTCGCGGCGCTGGGCAACGACCCGCGCTATGCCGGATATTATCGCGACGCGCTGGCCATCGCGTCGGCGAAGGACCGCATTCCGATGCCCTCTATAATCGGCGGCCGCATCTTCAACTTCTGGCGCGATGCCGACCATCCGCAGGGCATATGGCGTTTCACCAGCGAGGCGGATTATGCCTCGTCCCGGCCGGTCTGGACGACCGCGCTGGACCTCGACGCGCTATCAAAGGCGGAAGGGCGCAAATGGGTGTGGAAGGGGGCGACAATCCTCGACCCGGAAGAACGGCTGGCGCTGGTCAACCTGTCCGATGGCGGCGAAGATGCGGTGAGTTTGCGCGAATTCGATCTCGTCACCGGTCGGTTCGTGAAGGGCGGCTTCGACATCCCCACTGGCAAGCAGAATGAGGCGTGGGAGGACAGGGACACCATCCTGCTGTCGCGCGACTGGGGGGACGATACGAACGGGGCGACGATGACGGCATCGGGCTATCCCTTCGTCGTCAAACGACTGAAACGCGGCCAGCCGCTGTCGGCGGCGGTGGAGGTCTTTCGCGGCGCGCCGGGCGACCAGTTGATGAGCTGGCCGGTCGTCCTGTCCGACGGTCAGGGTAATCGCGCCACCTTTATCCAGCGCGGCGTAACCTTCTTCGGCTTTGAATTCTTTGCCGTCACCGCGACGGGGACGACCCGGCTGCGCCTGCCCGCCCGCGCCAGCCTGGAAGGGATGATCGACGGTCAGGTGCTGGTCCGCACCAGCGAGCCGTGGGAAAGTGGCGGCATCGCGGTGCCGGAAGGGGCGCTGGCAGCCGTTCCGCTCGATACGCTACGCGCCGGCGGCGCGGTGACGCCCACCATCCTGTTCGCACCCGGCCCGCGTCAGTCCATCGATGCGGTCGCCGTGACGAAGACGCGCGTGGTGATCAGCATCAACGACAATGTGCGCGGCCGCGTTTTGACACTGGCGCCGGGGCAGAACGGGTGGGTGGCAACGCCGGTCGCGCTGCCCGACGCGGTCACCGTCGCATCGCTTACCACCTCGGACCGCAGCGACCGTGCCTATGTCGGGGTCGACGGCTTCCTGACGCCGACGACGCTCTGGTCGCTGGACGCGGCGCAGGCCCAGGCGCAGCAGATCAAGGCCGTGCCCGCGCGGTTCGACGTCGGCAACCTTACCGTCGAACAATATGAGGCGACGTCCACCGACGGGGTGAAAATCCCCTATTTCATCGTCCACCGCAAGGACCTGCCCCGCGACGGATCGACGCCGACGATCATGACCGCTTATGGGGGGTTCGAAGTGTCCAATACGCCCTATTATTCCGGTGTTCTGGGCAAGCTGTGGCTGGAACGCGGCAACAGTTTCGTGCTCGCCAATATCCGCGGCGGCGGTGAATTCGGCCCGGCGTGGCATGAAGCGGGACGCAAGACGAAGCGGCAGATCATCTATGACGATTTCGCCGCCGTGGCGCAGGATATCTTTGCGCGCAAACTGTCGTCTCCCGCAAAATTCGGCATCTATGGCGGTTCGAACGGCGGTCTGCTGATGGGCGTGCAGTTCAACCAGCATCCCAACATGTGGAACGCCGTGACCATACAGGTGCCCTTGCTCGACATGATCCGCTATGAACAGATCGCGGCCGGGGCGTCATGGGTCGATGAATATGGCAGCGTGTCCGTGCCGGAGGAAAAGGCGTTCCTCGAAAAAATCTCCCCCTACGCCAATATCCGCAAGGGCGTCGCTTATCCGATGCCCTATATCTGGACCACGACCAAGGACGACCGCGTCGGCCCGCAACATGCGCGCAAATTCGCCGCGCGGCTGAAGGAATATGGCATTCCCTATCTGTTCTACGAGGACACGGCCGGTGGCCATTCCGGCGACGCGGACATAAAACAGGGCGCGCGGCTACAGGCGATGCAGATGGTCTATTTCAGCCAGCGGCTGGAGGACGAATAGCCCGCCCCCTCACCCCGGCCGGCCGACAGAATCGAACATCAGCATCATGCCCCGGCGCGGACGGACGGTCAGGCGGCTGATCGGCTGGGGCTTGTAGCCCGGCTGGACGGACAGGCGATGGGCGCGCACCGTGCTGGCGATCACGGTCATCACCTCCTGCTGTGCGAAGCCCGCGCCGATACAGACGCGCGGGCCGCGGCTGAACGGGAACCAGGCCTGCCTGGCCATCTCGGCATTGGCCGGATTGTCGAACCTGTCGGGATCGAAAGCATGGGGACAGGCCCAGTTTTCCTCGTTGCGCTGGGTAATCCAGGGCGCGACGACCAGCATGGCGCCCGGCTCCAGTTGCTTGTCGCGCATCTGCATCGGACACGGCACCTCTCGCGGGAAGAAGGCAAGCGGCGGATAGAGGCGCAGCGCTTCCTTGAACACGTTGCGCACGACCGGCATGTCCTTGAGCATGGCGGCGGTCAACGGCGCTTCCCCGGCCACCCTGGCCACCTCCTCACGAATCCGGTCCTGGATATGGGCGCATTCGGCAATCAGGTAGAGCGCCCAGGTCATGGTACTGGCCGATGTCTCATGCCCCGCGAGGAAGATCGTCGCGACCTGGTCCATCACCTGCTTCAGCGTGAAATGCTCGCCCGTTTCGGGATGCCTGGCCTCGATCAGCGACTGGAGGATGTCCCTGGGCTGACCCTCTTCCCCCCGGTGGAAAGCTGCAAACCGCCCCTCGACCACCGGACGGAACACATCGCGGATCGCCTGGGCCGGCCGTGCCGAGCGCTTCTCGAACCAGCGGCTGGGAAGGCCGTAGAGGCCCAGCATGGCTGCCGAATGGGCCAGACGCTGGAACCGCCCGAATGCCTGATGGATGATCGCGGATCGCCCGGCATCGAGCGTCTGGGAGAACAGCGTGCGGAAAATGATGTCCGCCGCGACATGGGTCATCATCGGGTCGATGTTGATGGGCCGCCGCCGGTCCGCTTTGTCCACTCGCTCCAGAAAAGCATCGGCGGCCGCCACCATCAGCGGCATGGATTTAGTGAGCGCGGTGTGGGCGAAAGCGGGGTTGACCATCGCCCGCTGGTTTTCCCAATCCTCCCCATTGGCGGAAAAGACGCTGTTGCCGATCAGCGGGTCGAGGCTCCTGACCAGATCGCGATGTTTGGGAAAGGCTGTGCCGCCTTTCAGGATGCGGTCGACAAGCGACAGTTCGTTGGCGATGTACATGGTCCCGCCCCGCCCGCGCACCTCCCCCATCTTCATCGTATAGCTTTTCTCGAACAGCACATGGATCCAGCTGTGCCAGCCGATGAAGAAACGGCGCATCATCGTGCGTTTGTTACGGGTGGGCTGGGGAAAGGGCGGAATGAAGGGCGGCTCTGTCATGGGATAGTCCTGAATGCTGCGACAGCTTCGTCGAGCGTGCGGCGGCCGGCGGTCAGGCTGACGAAATCGACAGGCGACAGCCGATCCCCCACACGCAGATAGTCGAAATGCAATTCATATTTGTTCGACATGCCACCATGGTAATTTTGCGGATCGTAGAACAGGTGGAAGCGCGAGGAGAGCATGTCGACCCGCGCCACGTGGCGATCGGCGACCAGCAGCAGCGGATTGACGTCGAAATACGCCGCGCCGTCCGGAGGAAAGGACAGGTCTACATAGCGGAACGCCTTGTCCGCCAACGCCTTCAGATCGGCATGATACCAATGCGCGTCGCGGCGGAGAGCGACGACCGGCACGATCTGGCCGAGACCCAGCATCGCGAACCGCTCCGGCATCGGCTCCGCTCTCCGTTCGAACACACGGCGCATGACCGACATGCCCTGTATCGTGCCGGCACTGTGAGTGACGAAGAGTATCTCATCCCAGGGTTCGTCCAGTTCCCGCACGATGCGCGCGGCGAAGCGATCCAGCCTCTCGCTCAGCACCTCGCCCGGCCCATCGGCGGCAAGCCGGTGGTGATAGTAGGTGAAGCGCAGCAGCCAGGGCACCACCAGCTTCTTCAACCAGCGCCCGGAAAATGCGGCACTGATCACGATACCGGCGAGCGCCGCAGCCCAGAAGGGCACCACCATCCACAGGAGCAGCGCCGGCAGCAGCGCCATCAGCAGGGGGATGACGACCGCCAGAAAGGGCGGGTAGCAGATGGTGAGCACCGGACCTGGCCGCAATTTCTTCATCCGCGCGAACTGCATGAAACGGGTGTGGCCGATATAGGTGCCGATCGACCGCCAGGCGAGCGTCAGCGGATTGCGAATCCACACCTTGCCGACCACATCCTCCCAGCGCAGATATTCATAGGCAGTTTCCACCCCTTCCGCGTCGTTAGTGACGCTCCAGACGGTGGAAACCCCCGATCCGTCCGGTCCCGCGCACCGGGCCCCCACATTGATTGTCCCACCCGACAGCCGGTCATGACGCGCGGCCTGTTCCCGATACATCTGGTGATAATAGCGCACTCCCCGGGGGTCGAAGCCACCCAGGTAGAATATTTTACGCTTGAACTTTTCCACGCCCCCGCCCTAACTCGGTCCATGAGTACATCCGAACGCGATTACTGCTATTTCATCGACCATCGTAAGTACAATCGAAACATCGGCTGCCGGCGGCACGACAATGCCTATGGCATCAACGGCGGCGGGGGCGAGCGCGATCGGTGGCGCGCGGATTTCAGCTTTTACCAGCACATGCGCGACAATGGCGACCCGATGGCGGTGCCGGCGCTGCTGGCGTGCCTGGCGTTTGGCTGGTTCTGCTGGAACTATCATCCGGGCAAGGGACTGTGGCGCGGCCAGTTGCTGCGGCGTTTTGCGAAGGCGCCGAAATGACCGCCTCGCCCGCCCAGCGCTCCGGCCATGTGTCGGTCGGGCCGGTGACGATCGGCAACGACATGCCCTTCGTGCTGATTTCCGGCCCCTGCCAGATCGAGAGCCGCGACCATACGCTGATGATGGCGGACCGGCTGGCGACGATCGCGCGGGCGGCCGGCGTGCCCTTCATCTTCAAATCCTCCTTTGACAAGGCGAACCGCACGTCCGTGTCGGGCCGGCGCGGTGTCGGCATCGACTCGGGGCTGGCCATATTGGCGGAGGTGAAGGCGACGCTGGGCTGCCCCGTGCTGACCGACGTGCATGATGCGGGACAGGTCGGCGCCGCGGCGCAGGCGGTGGACATCCTCCAGATCCCGGCATTCCTGTGCCGCCAGACCGATTTGCTGCTGGCGGCCGGGCGCACGGGCGCTGTCGTGAATATCAAAAAGGGCCAGTTCCTGGCGCCCTGGGACATGGAGGCGGTGGCGCAGAAAGTCGCGTCGACCGGCAATGACCGCATCCTGCTTACCGAACGGGGCGCGAGTTTCGGCTATAACACTCTGGTCAGCGACATGCGCGCGCTGCCGGTCATGGCCGCGACCGGCTATCCCGTGGTGTTCGACGCCACCCATTCGGTCCAGCAGCCCGGCGGTCTGGGTTCGGCATCGGGGGGGCAGCGCGATTATGCCCCGTTGCTGGCGCGCAGCGCGATCGCCGCCGGCGTCGCCGCGATCTTCGCCGAAGCGCATGACAACCCGGACAATGCACCGTCTGATGGCCCGGTCATGTTACCCATCGACTGGGTCGGGCCGATGCTGGCGAAGCTCGGGGCGATCGACGCCATCGTGAAGGGCGGCTGACGACCCGTTCAACGGGTCAGGGCCGCTCGTCCCATCCCGCCAAACTGATCGCACCGTCCCGCACCGTCAGGCAACCGAACGCACCGGTGCGCAGTTTCAACGCTCCGTTCCCCAATCCGGCGGCCAGCAGCGCGAAACGCGCCGCACCGTTGCTGGTGACCAGCAGGTCCGCCCCCTCGCGCGCCTCGCGGAAAAAGCGCTGCCATGCCGCCAGCCGCGCGTCGCGATCCACGATCCATCCGGGCGGCGCCACGCCGCGTTCGTCCCAGTCGCCCAGCGCCTCCGTCCCAAGCCTTGCTGCCACGTCTGCTTCCGGCATGCCCTCATCGGGACCATGATCGACCTCATCCAGCCAGGGGGCGATGGCGATGTCACGCAGGTTGAGGGCGGCCGCGATATGCCCCGCCGTCTCACGCGCGCGCACTAACGGGCCGGAAAACAGGCGGCAGTCCGCCAGACGCAGGGAAGCGAGATGCGCGCCCAGTCGCTCCGCCTGCACCCGCCCCTCAGCGGTGAGCGGGATATCGGTCCGGGCGCCGATCCGGCGGGCCTCTGCACTGCTGGCGAAGGTATTGCCGTGGCGGATGATGACGATGTGCCGGGTCACGGATGGACGGTCACAGCGGCGGCGTGGGATCGCCGTGAACGGCGATCAGCGCTTCCACACGGGCGATGTCGGCTTCGGTGTCGATACCCGAACTGTCGAAGCGCGCCGGCGCGACCGGCACCGTGGCCACCGCTATGCCGAGTTCGATCAGGCGTAGCTGCTCCAGCCCCTCCAGCATCTCCAGCGCGGTCGGCGCCGCCGCCTCGAACCGCGACAGCGCATCAAGCGTGTAACCGTAAAGGCCCACATGTCGCCACACGGGTGACGGGCCACCCGCGGCGCGAAGCCGTTCCTCATCGCGAATGGCGGGAATGATGGTCTTGGAAAACCACAGTGCCCGCCCATCGGCGGCGCGCGCGCAGGTCGTGCCGCTGAACGGTGTGGCGCCCTTATGCACGCGCATCGCATCCAGCGCGGCCCAGTCAAGCGCCACCACCGGCGTCGCCACCTGCGCCCCGGTCTTCAGCGCGCCGATCACCGCATCCAGCGCGCCGGCAGGCTGAAATGGCGAATCCCCCTGCAGGTTGACGACCAGCCCGGGCCGTTCGGGCAAGGCCAGCGCCGCCGCCAGCGCCCGCCCCGATCCGGTCGCGATACCGCTTTGTGTCATGACCGCGTCGCAACCGGCCGCGCGCGCATGGTCCGCGATTTCCTGATCGTCCGTCGCCACCAGAAGCCGGGTGTCCGCCATTCCGGCCGTCGCGGCGCGCGCCATCGCGATAGTGCGATGAAGCAATGTCCGCCCGGCAATCGGACGCAAGGGCTTACGCGGCAGGCGTGACGAACCCGCGCGCGCCGGAATGACGACGGCTGTGTTCAGGCGACCCCGGCGTGCAGAAGGTCGTGCATATGTACCGCACCGACCAGCTTGCCCCGTTCGCAAACGAACAGCAGCATGATATTATGCTCGTGCATCGCGCGCAGCGCTTCGGACGCCAATTCGTCCGGCCCGACCGCAAGCGGCGTCACCGTCATGAACCGGCCCACAGGTTCCGACATATCCTGCTTGCCTGTCACGGTCCGGCGCAGGTCGCCGTCCGTGAAGGCCCCGATCAGGGCGCCGGCATGGTTTACGATGGCCGTCCCGCCCAGCCGCGCGCGGGTCATTTCAATCGTGGCGTCCAGCAGCGACGCGTCCTCGGCAACCTTTGGCACGGCAGCGTTGCACGCCATCAGTTCGCGCACCTTGAGCAGTTGCGCGCCGAGTTTGCCGTTCGGATGGAATTTGTGGAAATCATCCGCCGAAAACCCCCGCATCTCCATCAGGGCGACGGCAAGGGCATCGCCAAAGGCCATCTGTACCGTCGTCGACGTCGTGGGCGTCAGCGAATTGGGACAGGCTTCCTGAACTTCGGGCATGCGGATGAAAATGTCCGCCGCGACCGCGACCGGACTCTGCTGCTTCGCGGTCATGCACAGGAGGGGAATGGCGAAACGCTTGCAATATTGGATGATCGGGCCAAGTTCGGTCGATTCGCCGGAATGCGACAACATCAGGACAACATCATCGCGCGTGATCATGCCCAGGTCGCCATGCCCCGCATCGGCGGGATGCAGATAAATGGCCGGCGTGCCGGTGGAGGTCAGCGTCGCCGTCATCTTGCGGGCAACGATCCCGCTCTTCCCCATGCCGGTGACGATCACGCGGCCGCGCACATTCATGATGACACCAACCAGCCGCAGGAAGGATGCCGCGAAATCGCGCTCCCCAAACTACGCCTCCAGCGCGTTCAACCCCTCCGATGCGACCGACAGGCTGCGGCAGGCGATATCGACGATTCGTCCTCCCGATCCGAACGGAACGACCACATTCGAAAGCGCGGGGTTGGAAATCGTCGAATTGGATAATGTCGACACGCGTATTGCCCTTTTACATCCGCGATATAGCATCGTTCATTAAACGACTGCATTTCGCGGCGGACGATGCGCAATCGCACCGTCCCCTTCATCAATCCTGCGCGACCCAGGCCAGCCTCGGGACTGGACCGGCCACGTTTACGCCCTTTCAGCGACTTAACGCAATCCATTTCGCACCTGCGAACAGCAATTGTTCGCAATGCTACGCCTGCCATCCGAACAACACCACGAAGCGATGCGGTTTTCCGTTGGCCCGTGGAACTTGTCCGGTTCCTGTGCAACGCGCGCTTATATGCGGCGGCTATGCCCCCGCATAATCGCGGAACCAGGCAACGAATCGCGGCACGCCTTCCGCGATGCTCGTCCTGGGCGCAAAGCCGATATCCTGCGCGATCGCGCTGATATCGGCATAGGTGGCATGGACGTCGCCGGGCTGCATGGGCTGGAAATCGATCTGCGCCTTGCGCCCGCACGCCTCTTCGAGCAGGGCGATGAGGTGCATCAGTTCCTCGGGCCGGTTGTTGCCGATATTATACAGCCGGTGCGGCGACCGGCTGCCGCCGGCCTTCACCGCCCCGTCGTCGGCGGGCGGATTGTCGAGGCAGCCGATCACGCCATCGACAATATCGTCGATATAGGTGAAATCGCGCTGCATCCTGCCGTGGTTGAACACGGGAATCGGCTTTCCTTCCAATATGCTGGCCGAAAAAATCCACATCGCCATATCGGGCCGGCCCCAGGGGCCATAGACCGTGAAAAAACGCAGCCCCGTCATAGGCACGCGGAACAGATGGGCATAGGTTTCGCTCATCAACTCGTCCGCGCGCTTGGTGGCGGCATAAAGGGACACGGGATGGTCGGCGCGATCCTCGACCCGGAAGGGCAAATTGTCATTTCCCCCGTAAACCGACGAGGATGAGGCGTAGACCAGATGCCTTACCCGCCGTTCGCGCGCCAGTTCCAGCATATTGACATGACCGGCGAGGTTGGAGCGCACATAGGCATGGGGATTGACCAGCGAATAGCGAACGCCGGCCTGCGCGCCCAGATGGACGATCGCTTCGACATGCTGATCGGCCAAAGCGGTCCGCAGGGCGTCCATGTCCGCGAAATCCAGTTCCAAAAAGGTGAACAGCTTGGCATGCCGCGCCTGCAACGCCGCGATCCGGTCGCGCTTCAGCGCCGGGGCGTAATAATCGTTCATATTGTCGATGCCGACCACCGCCCGGCCGGCGCCGAGCAGCCGGTCGGCGACATGCATGCCGATAAAGCCGGCCGCGCCCGTCACCAGGATGGTCATCCGCGCCTCGCCTGCCGTGGTCCAAACCGATCCATCATCATCCCGTTTCCCTCTATCGCCGCCGGTCCGCACTGATCCGGCGACACCACGCCCCTATCTGTCGCAACAATGCCGGTCGCAGGCAATGCCCATCGCTGACAATCATGCGGCCGACACAATAGCCCCTTTTTTTACCCGGCCTCTTAGAGCCTGTTTGAAAAGGCGCGGGTGAACGCATTTTGCAAGCCGCATCGGCCATCACCTCCACCCGACCGCGCAATGAGGATAGCATGTCTGGACGGCTCTGGACGGCGGTTGGGGGTGGGGGTGGGGGTGATGGCCCATCCGGATGCACCCAAGGCGCATTGCCAACCAACCCCTTACACGCGCATGGCGCCGCGCCGTTACAGGCGCTACAAGGTTTAGGCTTTCCCTAATCTTTCCCGCCTATGGCGAAACCATGGACCTGGCCACTCATTCGTCAACCATGACGGCGCCCGCCGACCTGAACGCCGCCGGTCCGAACGCCGGACGCCGACGCGCGCGCTGGGCTGCGCTGGCACGCGATGCGGCTGAACAAAACGCCTTTTACGCGCCCGCCTTGCTGGGCGCCGCGCTCGACCATCTGTCCCCGGACGGCGCCGTCCGACTGATCGAGGTGGAAGCGGACGGCGCGCTTATCGGCCTTCTTCCGGTGACCCTGTCGCACCGCTACGGGCGTTTGCCGCTGGCCTGTGTCGTCAACTGGATGCACGATCACTGCTTCTTCGGCGCGCCGCTGATCGCCGCGGGGCATGAGGTCGCGGCATGGCGCGGTTTCCTCGACCAGCTTGATGCGGCACCCTGGGCGTGCGGGTTCCTGCATCTGCGCGGACTGGACGCGGCCGGCGCCAGCGCCACGGCGATCGAGGCGTTATGCGTCGAACAGCGGCGCGGGCGGGAGGAAATCCAGCGCTATGATCGCGCCATGCTCCGGTCGGAACTGACCGCCGACGCGTATTGGGAAACCCATGTCCGGTCCAAGAAACGCAAGGAATTGCGCCGTCTTCAGAAAAGGCTGGCGGAACTGGGCAGCGTGGAAAGCAGGCTGCTTAGCCAGGGCGCGGAACTGGCGGCGTGGTGCAGCGAATTCCTGGCGCTGGAAGCGGCGGGATGGAAGGGTCGGGAGGGCACGGCCCTGTCCTGCAAGCCCGCCGACACGGCCTTTTTCCTTGCCGCCTGCGCCGCCGCGTTCGATGCCGGGCAGTTGCATTTCCTGCGCCTTGACCTTGACGGCCGGGCGATCGCGATGCTGTGCAATTTCCGCCTTGGCGACGGAGCCTTCTCCTTCAAAATCGCATTTGACGAGACGATGGGCCGCTTTTCTCCCGGCGTGCTTATCGAAATCGCCAACCTTCACGCCGTACAGGCCGATCCCCATATAGGCTGGATGGACAGTTGCGCCGCCGCCGACCATCCGATGATCGATAGCCTGTGGGCCGAACGACGCACCATCGTCCAGTATCGCATTGCCCTGCGCGGGCGCGGCGCGGCGCGGTTGCGCCGCTCGGCCGCTTACGCTCTTGCCAGCGGGGTCGAACGGATCGCCAGCATGAGGAAGGAACGGGCATGACCGTCGATAGCGTCCATAGAGCGGGCGTCCCCGCCGCCGCCTCCGATCCGGTGGGGGATGAACGCACATCGCGCCGCGCCTTGGGCGAGCGGATATTTCCCGACAGCGCCCGAGCGGCCTTTGCCGCCGCCTATCCCGATCACAGCATCAAGCTGCACCACGGC
>JBFWMJ010000032.1:0-24373 GCA_050251675.1 Sphingobium sp. | reverse complement strand
CCCTTGCGATAAAACATCTGGAATTGCCCTTTGGCGGGCCGAAACCATTTATCGGCTTCCCGCTCCAAAATGACGGCCAGCTTGCGCTCTGAGTCGGAATCGAACCGGGCGACGTTCGTCAGGCATTTGGTGAACCCGCCAAACAGGTATCGCGCCATATTGCTCTTGTCGGCTGGCGGGCTGCGATAATCGAGGGGTTCGCGCGCCGTCGCCAGTGACATGCGTGGATAGGTACCAAGCTTCGGGTGCTTTTGCTCCAACCCATGCCGAAACTTGATGTAGAAGGTTTTGAGACCAGTCGATGAAACCCGAAGCGACAGGCCCGGGCAACGAAGATCATGAACCTCGTATCGCTTCGGTTCCGGCTTCAAGGCTTCGATCGTTTTGTCAGTTAAGGCTTTTACGGGCATGTGTCATCCTTCCGAATGACACCTTAATGATCACGAAAATCAGCCAATCTCAAAGAAATTCCTAGCGTCCGAAGGACCTGCATCGGGAAAGTTCAGCGTGATGCAGTTTGACCATTCCGCTTTTGACCGGGGGGTGCTTTAGACCAAGCACCGGTCACGATCCTCGCACCAAGGACCGCGACACTGATTTTGGGTTTCACGGTCTCACGCGATTACGTGGTGGCGGATCGATAAGGTCGGCCTCTTATCGATCATCTCCAAGTTCCGTACCAATCCGCAGCAGATCGACATAGGCCGCGTAGGCAAAGCTGCGATCCCGACGCCTGCCTGTAGTTTCGGTCAAAATTCCTGCCGACACTAGCGCCTCAATCGCTCGAATGGCGGTCGGCTTGCTGATCCCCAGCAAGGTCATGACGGACGCGACCGTGACTATCGGATGGTTGGGCAGTTCCTCAAACAGTCGGACAGCGGACACGGAAGCGGCATCACTCGCCAACAGCCGAGCGCGATCTTGGCCGACGATAGCGAATATGTCCCGTGCCGATGTCACTGCCTCGTCCGCGATTGTCGCCACCCCGTCGAGGAAAAAGTCGGTCCAGCCTTCCCAGTCGCCTTGCGTTCGAACCGCGTCTAGCCGCCGGTAGTATTCGGCACGATGACGCTTGAAGAAAAGGCTGAGATAGAGCGACGGCGCGCGAAGCAATTCCCAATGCTGGAGCAGCACCGAAATCAGCAACCGGCCTATGCGTCCGTTGCCATCGAGATAGGGGTGGATCGTTTCGAACTGGACATGCACCAGCCCGGCCCGAATGAGCGCGGGCAAGTCATCATTCGCGTGAATGTATTTTTCAAGCGCGCTCAGCAATTCCGGCAAGCGTGTGGGCGGCGGCGGGACGAACACGGCGTTGCCCGGTCTGCTGCCCCCAATCCAGTTCTGGCTACGCCGGATTTCGCCGGGTTGCTTGTTCGCTCCCCTCGCCCCATCCATCAATCGGCGATGTGCGTCGTTTAGAAGGCGCATGGAAATCGGGATGCCCGAGGGGTCTGCCAACTCTGCTTGGACGTGGTTCAGGGCGTCGAGATAGTTGCAAACCTCTTCCACGTCCGCATCCGGGGCTTTTTCGTCGTCCGCTTCGAAGCTCAACAGGTCGAGAAGTGTCGCCTGCGTTCCTTCTATCTGGGATGAGATGACGGCCTCCTTGCGGACGAACCCGTAGAGGAACCAGTCGAGCGAAGGCACCATGTCTGTCGCCAGATCCAGCCGCACCAAGGCTTGTTCGGCAGCACGCAGACGCTTGCTAATTGTCTCGGACATGGCAAAAGCTGGATCGCGCGGTGGCAATGCGTGTGGCAGGAACGCCGGGACGCTCTCCCCGCCTGCGACCACATTCTCATATTGCCCCGTCGTTCGTTTCGTCATCGGCCCACAGCTTGATATGGAGATAGGAACGATCCTGTGCCTTTCTCCAGTGATTAATAACGATATCGTGACTTATTGCGCACGAAAGTCAACCATCCGTTATTAACGTCCGAGCATAATCATGGCGATGACGGCCCGGGATTTATCCTGACGCATCGCGCCACGATCGATATCACACTGCTGCTAGGCGAGCGGATGGATCAGGCCGCTTTTACCGCCCGCGCTCTGATACCCAGAAAAATGACGATCTTCCGCTGGGGTCCCAAGGGGGTATCGGGCGCCTAAGCTTGTATGGAAGAGCATAACGCAGTCTGCGGCAGACTGAACGGCCGAAGACACGCAACGTCAATTTCTTATGGACAATATGACGCGATATGATTTAGAATAAAAAGGCCTAATATCAAACTCTTAATCAGCGGGTCCTAGGTTCGAGCCCTAGTGCGTCCACCAAATTCTTCAGCAAATGCAGCAGCTTACGCCTTCGGGCGGTCGCTCTGATTTTGCTTACGGTTTCCCCATAAGCAAATCGTAAGCAGCCGCTGGCACCGCGTGCGGCTGCTCGTAGCAGCACCCCACGCCCGAAGGCGCAGGGTGCTGGCAGCGTCAGGGCGGAAAGGAGTGCCCGTCTCCCCGCTGCTGGCCCCGATGTATTGAAGGCGAGGGGTCGGTGGCCTTAACCCTCGGCGCGGCATTGGCATTCAACCGCCGCGCGAACTGAACTCGTTATCGAAACCTATCTTCGTCTCCCCGGCATCCCTGCGCACCGCTACACAGGCGTAAGCGAAGCACGTCCTCCGAGAAGAATGGGCGGCGGCACTTGAGGCAGCGGTGCCAGCCTACCTTCCTGACCACGCGCGGCGGATATCGCCGAGGTGCAGACTGCCGAAGGCAAGCTCTATCTGTTCGTCGGCATCGATCGCACCAGCAAGTTTGCGGTCACCCAACTGGTCGACAAGGCTGATCGACGGACAGCGTGGGAGTTCCTGGAACACCTGCTGAAAGCCGTGCCTTACCGCATCCACACGATCCTGACCGACAATGGCATCCAGTTCGCCGAGCAGCTCCACACGCCCTTCAGCACGTCGAGCACTTCGACCACCTTGCCATAGGCCGCCTGCGTGTCGCCGCGGATAACGACGGGCACCTCGGGGTCTTCGGCAAAGCGCTGACGCATCTCCGATTCCAGTTCCGCCGAACTGGTGGGGGCGCCGTTCAGATAAAGATCGCCGGAAGAAGGGCAGATATTTGACCGGCGTGTCGAACGTCAGCTGCTCGCCGGTTTCAGGATCGGTCAGACCGATCTGGTCGAGATAATCCTTGTAATCGACCCCGAACATCAGGGACTGTACGGTGCCCGCGGGCGAATTGCCCAATGTCCGCATCAGCCGCCCGCCAAGGGTGAGGCCGTTGCCCAGCACCGTCAACCCGCCAACGGTCGCGACGTCGGTGTTCGATTTCACCACATAGCCCAGCAGGCTGGTGCGGCTGTAACCAATTGGAGCGAAATAGGAGCCGGAGATGACCGAAACCTGGTCAAAGGCTTGCGGCGACGTCTGATAGAAGATGTTGGCGCTGTGTCCGGCCTGCCAGAGATTGTCGTAATTGGCCGACACGTTCATCCGCATCCGCTCGGTCGAGCGGTTGAACTGGTCGTTGATCTCGACCGACGCGCCCCAGGGGCGCTTGTCTTCCACGGCCAGGTCGACGTCCACGGTGCCCGGCGCCGCGCCAGCCTTGAACTCCGGCGCGATGCTGCGCGAGGCGCGGGCATTGGCGGATGACAATTCGGTTTGCAGCGTCGGCACATGCGGCACCGCACCGGCTTTCAGGCTGGGCAGCGATCCGCGCACCTCGCTCGGCAATACGAAATCGGCGCCGGTCACGCGGACACGGCCAACCCGGCCTTCCGTCACCACCAGTTCGAGAATGCCTGAACTCACGTCCTGCTGGGGAATTTCCACGACAACCGTGGCATAGCCCCGCTCACGATAGGTGCTTTCCAGCGCGGAACGGGCCTTTTCCACATCCGGCACGCTTTTGGCATAGCCGGCATGCGGCATGCGGCATGAGCACGGTCTGGATATCCGCCGCGTCCAGCACGGAATTGCCACGCACGACATATTCCATCACGTCGAAACGGAACTCGCTTTCCGGCGCCTGGGCCGATGCGTCCTGTGCCGCTGCATCCTGCGCCAGCGCCTGATTGCCGATGAGCAGCGCGGCAACGCTGGCCGCGCAGGCGAACTTCAATGACGACGCACCACAATGCCCGCGCCTCATGCCAAACCTGTTTAGTAGAACCATCGCGATTGCGCTGCCCCCGGGTGATTTTCCGAATCAATCCTGACGAATTTCTCGTCGACAGTGGGGCGGTTAGACGGGCTCTGTTACATGAAAAATACTATACCTTTAGTATAGTTATAAAATAACCATGATAAATTTTATAAACGAAAAAATCCTCTTCCAGAATGTCTGGAAAAGGAAAATAATATATCGATATTTCTGGATTCTATTAAATGATGTTCTAGGTCGGATGCAGTGACCGCGACACCTCGCTGGCGACAACCCGCTTCTGCCCTCGCTCACCACCGTCGAGCATGGCCATGGAGAGATCAAGTGCGGCAAAGCGGCCAATCGCTTCGGAAGTGTTGCGTGCATTCAGTTTCGTGCGAACACTTTTGAGATGGAATTTGACGGTCGGCTCGACGATTTCCAGCCGACGGGCAATGGCTCGGGTGCTCAGCCCATGCGAGGCGAGGTCGATGATCTCGATCTCCCGCCGGGTCAGGGCAGCGCCGCCGCGCACCAGGGAAACCCGCTCGATGGCCCGAAATGTCATGGCCGTCGCCAGGTGCAGCGCTTCCCGCGTCCAGCGCGTCAGCGACAGCACATGGTCGGGCGCGCCAAAGGCATCGATCACCGCCACGCGCCCGGCGCGACCCCATATCGCCGCCGTCATGCCGGCGTGAATGGAAGCCTTGCGCAGGTCGTTCATGATCCCCCGCCCCGGCCCCGAACTGACACCGGGCCATTCGCCCGTAGTCCAGACAAAGGGATCAAGCGAGCGACGGGCAAAGCGCCGAATGGGATCATGCCCGTCAAAGCCGATCGCATCCAGCGCGCCCAGCCGCGCGGGGTCCAATGTGGACCAGCGCATTTCGCTCCATTTGACGACCATCGCGTTGCTCTCGATAGTCAGAATGAGATCGGCGAAGCCCAGCGCTCGCACGAACCCTGACAGGCAATCGAACGCGGCCTGTCTACTTTCCACGCCGGAAAGGGCGTCGGCCATGGCTGACAAGCCAAGGCCTTCTTCGTCCCTGTCCAGCATTTTAAGACATGCCATTTTTGCGCCCCTTCCCTCCCCAGATGGTTTGGGATGCGCAAACGCGAAATCTTTTTTCCCGGCCACGCAAGTGCGCCCGCGACACGGGAATCAGCCGCGCAAAATCGCGATACCGCCGGGCAGGCGCGTCACTTTCATGCCCAGAGAGCGGGCGATATGTTCGACGGCAAGATCGGCCCGCTGCAAATGGATGACGCCGGTGATGCGAACGTCTGCGCGATCGCCCAGCAAATAGACATGGCCGTGCCGATAGCGATTCAGTTCCGCGATCACCTCCCCCGCCGGCCTGTCGGTGAACTGAAGCAGGTCGCGCTGCCAGGCCACTTCATGCTCGCTCGCCTCTGGCGGGTCCGGCTGCTGTATCGCGCCTTCGAACTCGGCCTCCATGCCGCCCGTGAGGACATGGCTCCGCCCATCCGCGCGAATCGACACTTTGCCGTCGAGACACGCCACGCGCACGCTGTCTCCGTCGCTGCGCAGCAGAAATCGCGCGGTGCGGGCGCGCAGGACGATGTCGCGCGCCTCGACCAGCAAAGCCCGTTCCCCGGCAAAGGCGGCGGAAACGACCGCCTCGCCACGATCGAGCATGAGGCGCGGTGAAAGATTGTCCGCCCAGTAGAACAGGCGCGAATTGGTGTTGAGATCGACACTCATCTGCGTTTCGAGCCGAAGGCGCTGTCGTTCGCCCTTGCGCGTTTCAAAGACTTGTGCGCCAGCGGGAACAGGCGTGCCCACGGCAAACAGCCCCAACGCCACGCTGGCCGCCAGCCCGCCCGCGCCGCCCAGCACCCAGCGGCGGGAAACGCCGCCGCTTTTGTGGGCGATCGCCAATGGCATGGCCTGCGCGCCGCCGCCGGCCAGCACCGGGCCAAGGTCATCCCACAGGCGGACGGCACGGCGAAACGCTTCCTCATTGCCATGACTTTCCCGGCGCCAGTCGGCGAGCCCTTCAAGATCCCGCCCGGTGGCCGCGCCGGATTTCAGACGCACGATCCAGCCGCGCGCCTGCGCGTCCGGGTCCAGCCCACCTCTCCATTCTTTTTCTTCAGACGCCATGAACCGACCCCGCCGTTCTAATGATAAGACGTCTGACGTTCTGCTTGTGCGAAATCGTTTTTCCTCCCCCTCGCAATATAATCGGCGCAATGGTCCAGCGCGCGCCGTAATTCGATTTCCACCATCCGGGTCGAAAGCCCCAGTTCACCGGCAATATCCCGGCATGAACGCTCATGCAGCCGCGCCGCGACGAGGATGAAGCGGCGGCGCTCCGTCAATGTCGCGATGGCCCGTTCCATCAGCGCCATTTCCTGCCGGCCCTCGGCGACCCGGCCGACATCCGGCGCGGGATCGGGCACGTCCAGCGCGTCGGCGATCTGTTCGGCGATGCCGCCCCGGTTCGCCGTGCGACGCAGTTCGAATGCGGCATTCATCGTCAGGCGGAACAGATAGGCGGCGCTGTTCTTCACCGCATACTCCTTGTCCGTGGCGCGAAGCTTCACATAGACTTCGTTCATCGCCTCATCGGCAAGGTCGGCGGAGCCGAGACGTCGGCGCACCCGCTCCCGAAGGTCGGGGTAAAGCTGCATGAAGCGCCCGAGAAGAAGCCGTGTGCTCATCCGGGCCGGTCAACGGGCTTGGAACGGCATGGACACCGCTCAACCCCGCGCCTGGAGGGTGACGGGCCGGAAATCGATGGGAACATCCACTTCCAGAGGGACGGCGAGATGCCGGGGAACGGCCGGGAACGGCTCAGAGCGCCAGAGCGTCGCGAGGGCGGCTTCATCCAGTTCCGCTCCACGCGAATGGAGCACGCGCGCATCGACGATCAGGCCGTCGCGCGTCACGCGGAAACGCACCACCACGGTGCCACTGCGCCCTCGGCCGACAGATACAGTTTCACGATGGGCGGCAATGTGCCGCCGCAGAATCGCGGGATAATCCGCCGCGCCGCCGCCAGCAGCCGGATCGGCGAGCAACCCGGCAAGCGCCTCCTCTGACAGGACGAAGCCGGGCTTGTCGCCCTCCCCTTCCCCCGGTTGCGGGATGTCCGCGCTCGCCTGTCTGTCCGACTGGCGTGGCATGGGGGCAAGCGGGTCCTCGCCGCCGCCGCGCCGCGAACGGTCAGGCAAGCTCCGCGCAGAAGGCAGGGTGAACACGAGCGGCGCGCCGGCGCCCGCGCCGCCGCGCCCGCCTGAACCCGGCGCAGGACCGCCGTTCGACCAGAATAGCGCCATGAACCCGGCATAAAGCAGCACAACCGCGGCCAGCCCCAGCCGGCGGCTTGACCGACCAGGCAGATAGCCCGCCGCCTCCCCCGTCATCGTGGCGGGCACCCGCATCGCCACGTTCACTGCGCGGTGATCCGCAGGCCAACGGGCTGGGGCATGCGCGCCGGCGGCGTCGTGCCCACCAGGGCACCGCGTAGAACATCCTTGGCAAGCCCCAGGGCCTCCTGGTTCTTCGCGCTGCCATAGCCGTCCAGATCGACGATCCGCCCATCGCCCGACAGCCAGACATACAGCGTGAAATCATAGGTGCGGAAACCCAGTTCCCTGGACCGGCGCAGGATGCGCAAGCTCGCCTCCACCAGCTTGTCGCCGTACCAGCGATATTCGGCGGCGCGATGTTCGGGCGTGGTCAGGACATCGATACGCTCCAGCGACAGGTCAGGCGCCTCCACCGGGACAATCGCCTCCAGAACGAACGCGTCACGGCGTGTAAAGCGCGGCACCAGCCCGGAACCGGCGAGCATTTGCAGGAGGGCATCATGGTGGCCGCGCGGCGCGCGGACCGGCGCCGAACGCCTGCCTTCCACCAGATGTTCGGGAAATACGACATCATAGCCGGTTTCCCTGGCAAAGCGGCGCAGCGCGTCGGCGAGGGGCATGGCGGGCCTGCCCTGCGCCGGCGGTGGTGTCGATTCGACGGTTTGCGCCGTCGCGGCAGCGGGCACGCCCCACTGCGACAGCGCGGCGATGACAGCACACAGATAAAGCTTGCCTCGACGCGCACGTCCGACTGCCGCCACCGTCCTGCCCCACAAAAGCCCCAGCGGCGGGCTTATTCCAAAGGGTTATTGCACGAACATGACAACCACGCGCTCGCACGCCCCCTGCCTCCCATATAAGGAGGCGCTGAGGCTTTGCGCATAGGGTTGGATGTCTATCCGCGAACATGGTCCCAGTTCTTGCAATACTATAATGCTTCCCTCCAAAATTACGGGCCGCGGGAACTTCGTGCACAGATACAACGTTCTCTTTTCTGGAAACGGGGGTCTGGCTTGCGTGGGCGTTCGTGCAAACCGGGTTCTCGAAAATCATGATCTGGGGAGAGCCATGATGTCGAAATCCGATATTTCACCGAGCCTTGCAAATAGCCTGCATGATCACGCGCCCGGTGCGGGACAGCCGACACCGCAAACTACTATCGGCGCTGGCGGCGAGCTTCATCAGGATGTGCCGTCCGACGCCAGCCACGATGATGGCACTGGCCACCTGACCGACAATTTCGGCCATCGGATTTCGGACAACCAGAACAGCCTGCGCGCGGGCGAGCGCGGCCCGACGCTGCTCGAAGACTTCGTTCTTCGCGAAAAGATCTTCCACTTCGATCATGAGCGGATTCCCGAGCGCATCGTGCATGCGCGCGGATCGGCCGCGCACGGCGTGTTCGAGTGCACAAAAGCTATTCCTGAGCTGACCAAAGCGTCGATCTTCCAGAAGAAAGGCAATGGCTGCCCGGTATTCGTACGCTTCTCCACCGTGGCGGGCGGGGCCGGCTCGATCGACACGCCGCGCGATGTGCGGGGCTTTGCGGTGAAGCTATACACTGAAACGGGGAACTGGGACCTTGTCGGCAACAACATCCCGGTATTCTTCATCCAGGACGCAATGAAATTTCCCGATCTGGTCCACAGCGTGAAGATGGAGGCGGATCGGGGCTATCCGCAGGCTGCGTCCGCGCATGATACCTTCTGGGACTTTATCAGCCTGATGCCGGAATCGATGCACATGATCATGTGGGCGATGTCCGACCGGGCCATCCCTCGCTCGCTGCGGATGATGGAAGGGTTCGGCGTCAACACCTTCCGTTTCGTCAATGCGAAAGGCGAGGGCCGTTTCGTCAAATTCCACTGGAAGCCCGTGCTCGGCATCGCCTCCACCACATGGGACGAGGCGGTGAAGATCGCCGGAGCCGACCCCGACTTCCATCGTCGCGACCTGTTCGAGGCCATTGACGCGGGCGATTACCCGCAATGGGATCTGGGCGTGCAGATATTCGACGAGGACTGGGCGGCGCAGCAGCCCTATGATGTGCTCGACGCCACCAAGCTGATCCCGGAAGAGGACATTCCGGTCGAGATAATCGGCCGTATGACGCTCAACCGCAACGTCGACAATTTCTTCGCGGAGACGGAGCAGGCGGCCTTCCTTCCCAGCAACATCATCCCGGGCATCGACTTTTCCAACGACCCGCTTCTGCAAGGCCGGCTGTTTTCCTATCTCGACACGCAGAAATCGCGCCTCGGCACCACGAATTTCCATCAAATCCCGATCAACGCGCCCAAATGCCCTTTCCATAATTTCCAGCGTGACGGCATGATGCAGACGCTGGTGCCCACCGGCCGCGCCAATTACGAGCCGAACAGCCTTGCCGAAGCGGGCGAGGAT
Organism: Sphingobium sp.; assembly: GCA_050251675.1. Lineage (GTDB taxonomy): Bacteria > Pseudomonadota > Alphaproteobacteria > Sphingomonadales > Sphingomonadaceae > Sphingobium. The sequence goes on along the minus strand of JBFWMJ010000032.1, from coordinate 14,527 downwards.
GGCGGCCCGCGCGCCTGCCCGGAAACCGGTTTCACCAGCTTCGCGGTGAACGACGAGCGCAATGACGGCGGGCAAAAACTGCGCATCCGCGCGGAACTGTTCGCCGATCATTACAGCCAGGCCCGACTCTTCTACCGCTCGCAGACGGAGAATGAGCAGGCGCATATCGCCTCGGCGCTGGTGTTCGAGCTTTCAAAGGTGCAACTCGACCACGTCCGCGCGCGCGTTGTCTCCCGTCTGCTTAATATCGACGAGGATCTTGCCAGGCGGGTCGCCGATGGCCTGGCCATCGACCTGCCGGAAAAGGCGAAGGCGGCTAAAGCGCCCGTCGATATGCCCCCCTCCGATGTCCTCTCCATCCAGAAGCAGACGAAGGACATGCTCAAAGGGCGGAAAGTCGGCATCCTGTTTGCGGAAGGTTCGGACAAGGCCAGCATCGACACGCTGAAGCGCGAAATCGAGGAGGCTGGCGGCACCGCGTTCCTCGTCGCGCCCAAGGTCGGCGGTATCAAGGTGAAGGGCGGCGAACTGAAGGCCGACGGCCAGCTTGCCGGATCGCCCTCCGTCCTGTTCGACGCGGTCGCTTCGGTCCTGATGCCGGATGCCGCCGAAAAGCTGTCGAAAGATGGTGCAGCCGTCCAGTGGTTCATGGACGCCTATGGCCATTGCAAGACCATCGCCCACTGCAAGGGCACGCAGGTCCTGCTCGACAAGGCCAATGTCGAACCGGACGAAGGTGTCGTGCCGGTCGAAAATTTCATGAAGGCAGGCGTGAAGCGGCACTGGGCGCGTGAACCCAAGGTGCGCGATCTGGCCTGACAGGGAAGAGTATCGAGACCGCTCTGCGTCCCCGCCAGGCGTTAACAGGTGGGGAGGAATCAGGCGCCACCACCGGGCAATCCCCATGATCGCCTCGATTGGTTGCGCATAACGGGGAAAATGTGACGATGAAGATCGATGGCTTCGCGCGGACGCCGGCTTTTATGGCTGCGGTGGCATTAAGCGCGATTTCAGCGACCCCCGCAGCGGCGAAGCACGCGTTCTCCCATTATCCCGTAACGAAAGCTCTGGAAGGCGCGCCGGTTCACCCCGACTATAGAGGCGCTGCGGCGACCTACCGGACGAAAATCAGGCAGGCCGTGCAAGCCGGACCCAATGCGGCCGGGCACTATGCGATCATTCCCATCGGCTGCGGCGGTTCCTGCACCGTCGTGCAGATGGTCGACCTGCGCGATGGGACGCTACTGGCGTTCCCGGTGGGCGGAGAAGACTATTACGGCCTGGCGATAGACTTCGACCTGACCAGCCGCCTGATCATCGCCGACTGGAAAGACACGTCGGGAGGCAGCTTTAATGTCTGTGTCAGGCGTTATTACCAGATTGCAGACAGGGCCTTCACTCTGCTGAACGAAACCAGACGGACCGTCGACGAAGAGGAAGGCTGTGCCGGATAGCCTAGCCGCCGTGAGGAAGCCTCGGGCATTATGATCTCGCTCTGGCCATTGTCGGACCGCGGACGGGCGCCACGCTAGTGAGCCGAAACCTTTGAAAACACATTCATTACAATGACTCCCGCGATGATAAGACCGATACCGGCCAGGGCGGGTGCATCCAGTTTTTGTCCATGGAATGCCCAGGCCGCGACAGAAATCAGGACAATCCCGACACCAGACCATATTGCGTAGGCAACGCCCGTAGGGATAGTCTTTAAGGTCTGCGCCAAGAAATAGAAGGCGATGACGTAGCCAATGACGGTGAGGGCGGCCCAGACAGGCTTCGTGAATCCGTCCGATTGTTTCATGGCCGTGGTCGCGAGCACCTCAACGATGATGGCTATGGAGAGCATGATATAGTTCATGCCGATATGGGTATAATGTGAATTGTGGCTAGAATTCGGCAGGCCACATGTTCTGGATAATGCCGCCTGTGCCCTGCCGCCTGCGGACCGGGCACATTCATGATGAAGTAGTGCATCGACGATTCCCAGCACTTCTCGTCATTTAGCGCTCATCGATTAGGGTGTTCAGCCACGTCATCCAACGCGCCAATATCTGCCATGGCTCAAATTGACCGGATCGCCGCCTGACTGACCTGCCGGGGCAGGCCGGCCTATCGACCGGCCACGGGTTTCCCGAACGCTTCTCTCCCGGAGAGCATGCGGAATTCCACCCGTCCATCTGCTATGCTGTGTAGGAAATGAGGTGGTGGTGGTGGAGCCTAGGGGGATCGAACCCCTGACCTCGTCATTGCGAACGACGCGCTCTCCCAGCTGAGCTAAGGCCCCCGAAAAGGAGCGCTGCCTATAGGCGAGCCATTGCCCCCGTGCAACGGTATTTTTTGCGCTTTTTCTACGCGTCATCCCCTCATGTGCAGGCCGGCACTGCCATTCACGGCAACCGTACCGGCCACGCCCGCCACGCGCGGAGGCGGCGAAACGGTGGAAAGCACGGATATTACCCAGCCGAAATGCCTGGAACGATGGCTCTCGCCCATCATTGGTGTGGAGACGACGCGGTGAACCATCGCGCCGATTGCAGACATGAAGGAGAAGGATGATGGGTTACCAGGGCGGACGCCGCTACGGTGGCGAAGAACGCGGTAACGATTGGGATCGTGGCATGGACCGGCACCGTGCCCGGCGCGATTGGCGCGACGATCAGGCCTATCGCTACGGTATGCGGGGACAGTTTGGCGGCCCGGACTATCGGCACACACCGGCCGGTTATGATCCGGAAGATCGCGGCTTTTTCGACCGCGCCGGGGACGAAGTGCGCAGCTGGTTCGGTGATGAAGAAGCGGAGCGGCGGCGGGAATATGACGAATATTACAACCGCCCCTACGGCGATCCGCGCGATCAGGAAAGCCGCCTTGGCTATGCCTCCGCCGCGCGCAGCCGGGAATATCTGCCCAATCGCGGCTTTGCCCCCTACACCGGCGAGCGCAGCGGATATGGCAGCGAGGATCACGGCAATCGCCTCCGCGCATTCGGTGGCCGGCATGACCTTGGCGAACATGGCGACGCCAGCTATTACGCCTGGCGCAAACAGCGGATCGATGAGCTGGACCGCGATTATTCCGAATATCAGCGCGAAAACCGCGACCGTTTCAATGCCGAGTTCGGCACCTGGCGCACCAGGCGCAGCGAGCAGCGGCAGGCCATTGGCCAGGTCCGCGAACATATGGATGTCGTGGGCAGCGATGGCGAGCATGTCGGCACCGTCGACAAGCTGCGCGACGATCGCATCATCCTGACGCGCAGCGATCAGGAGGCCGACGGGGTGCATCATTCCATTCCGTCATCCTGGATCAAGGCGGTCGACGCCCAGAAGGTGACGCTGGAGAAGACCGCCGATCAGGCGCATGCCGCCTGGCGCACGGAAGGAGAACGGACATCGTTCGACCCACGGGACCCGTATCGCACCGCTTCAGCGTCGGACGGCTGGGCGAATCGAGACCACGGCATCAGGTCAGGCGACGATCGGTAAGATAGCACGGGGGCGGCGGCGATCCTGATGACCAGCCGCCGCCCCCGCCGCGCACATACCCGACGAACCGGACCGTCGCCCCGCGCCCCTTACCGCCGCGGAAACAGCAGGCTCGAATCGCCATAGCTATAAAAGCGATAGCCGCTCATGATTGCGTGCCTATAGACTTCCTGCATGCGGTCGACGCCCATCAGCGCACTGACCAGCATGAACAATGTGGAACGCGGCAGGTGGAAATTGGTCATCAGGCCGTCGACACCGCGAAAGCGATAGCCCGGCGTGATGAAGATGCGGGTTTCATCGGCAAAGGGTTGAATGATTCCGTCCGCGTCACACGCGCTTTCGATCAGGCGCAGGCTGGTGGTGCCCACCGCGATCAGGCGACCGCCGGCCGCCCGCGCGCGGTTAAGCCGGTCGGCCGTATCCGGGTCGATCCGCCCCCACTCGGCGTGCATCCGATGGTCGTCGGTATCGTCCGCCTTGACCGGCAGGAACGTGCCCGCACCGACATGCAGGGTCAACGTCTCCATCCCGACGCCGGCCTGTTCCAGCGCCGCCGTCAGCGCAGGCGTGAAATGGAGCGCCGCCGTGGGCGCCGCGACCGCGCCATCCTCCTTCGCGAACATCGTCTGATAATCGGTACGGTCACGCGCATCGGTCGGCCGCCGGCTGGCGATATAGGGCGGCAATGGCATCCGCCCCGTCCTCTCCAGCAAAATCTCGACAGGCTCCGTCCCTTCGAACCTCAGCGTCCTGCCGCCATCCTCGTCACGCGGCCCGGCGATGGCGGTGACCCCCGCGCCGAAATCGATACGGTCCCCTTCCGCCACCCGCCTGGCGTTACGCAGGAACGCCTGCCATTCCCGCACGCCTTGTCGCTTGTGCAGGGTGGCGCCGATCCTGGCCGCGCCCCGCACACCTTCCAGTTGCGCGGGGATGACGCGGCTGTCGTTGAACAGCAGGACATCGCCCGCGCGCAGCAAATCTGGAAGGTCGCGCACGGTGCGGTCCTGCATCGGCGCATCGCCGTCCACCAGCAGCATCCGCGCGGCATCGCGCGGCACCGTGGGACGCAGGGCGATATGTCCGGGCGGCAGGTCGAAATCGAACAGGTCGACGCGCATGTGGCCCCCCTTCACAAATCAAAGGATAGTGTGAACATGGCAGCGCGCGGCGCAGGCCCGCGCCGGACCTGTCACCGAGCGACGCCCCCAAGCTCGTCAGTTGTCGTCGGACACGGCATCCGCCGGCGCGAGGTCGACCGGCGGCGTGGGCGCGTTTACCGACGCCAGCCCGTCGCTTTCGATCGACGCCTGAAGGATCGTTGTCGGGTTCGCGGGCGGCTCACCCGGCGCGATCGCATCGACATGCTGGATGCCTTCGATAACCCGGCCGAACACGGTATATTTCTTGTCCAGTTGCATGCGCGGCAGGAACAGGATGAAAAACTGGCTGTTGGCGCTGTCCTCGGACTGCGCACGGGCCATGGACACGGTGCCGCGCAGATGCGGCATCGGATTGAACTCGGCTTTCAGGTCCGGCAACGGCGACCCGCCCGTCCCGTCATTCTTGGGGTCGCCGCCCTGCGCCATGAAGCCGGGAATGACGCGATGAAATTTCAGCCCGTTATAAAATCCCTGCCGTGTCAGTGCCTTGATCCGCTCGACATGGGTGGGGGCAATGTCGGGGCGCAACTGTATGCGGACCCGGCCGCCGCTCGACAAATCGAGATTCCAGACATTCTGCGGATCGACCGGCACCACCGCCGCCGGCAGTTTCGGGCCGCCTTCCTGTTCAAGCTGCCGGGCATTCTGTTCGGCGCGCACGGCGGCTTCCGCCTGCTTCATTTCCTCGGCATTGCCGCCGCCACCGCCCTGCGCCAGCGCCACGCCGCCTGAAGCGAACAAGGCGACGCCGATCGCCGCGGTCCTGATCGCCGAAATGAAACGCATGGGCCAGACTTTCCTTCACTATGCCCGTCCTCATGGACGGGGTGCTTTTTTCTGATAGCGCGCTCTTCGCGCGTTGCAACTGAACGCACGCTGATTAGCGGCGTCAGGCGGTCCCCTTGCGACCGATCCGCGCCACCCTGGCCTCCACTTCCTCGCGGACCTGCGGGCTTACGAACTTATGGATGGGGCCGCCATAAAGCGCGATTTCCTTGACCAGCCGCGATGCGATCGGCTGCAACGACACGTCCGCCATCAGGAACACCGTTTCAACGCGGCCATTGATCTGCTGGTTCATGCCCGCCATCTGATATTCATATTCGAAGTCGGCGACCGCCCGCAAGCCGCGCAGGATCACGCTCGCCCCCTGCGATTCGGCGAAGTCCATCAGCAGCGAATCGAAACCGGTCACCACGATTTCGGTGTCGATGCCCGCGCATTCCCGGCGCACCATCTCCAGCCGCTCCGCGTCGGAGAACATCGGCGATTTGGTGATGTTGGTGGTTACGCCGATCACCAGCCTGTCGACCAGCTTCGCCCCGCGCCGGATGATGTCCATATGCCCCAATGTGATGGGGTCGAACGTGCCGGGATATACCCCGATCCTGTGCTTGCCGGTGCTCATGCGCTTCAACGGTCCCTTTCCACGATATAATCGGCGATCGCACGCAACAGGTCCGCCTGCGCGCCATAGCCATGCAGGTGCGCCTTGGCCTGCGCGACCAGCATCCGTCCCTGTTCCCGCGCGCGCTCCACCCCCAGCAGCGAAACGAACGTTTCTTTCCCGGCGTCCGCATCCTTGCCCAGCGCCTTTCCCGTCAGCGCCGCGTCGCCCTCCACATCCAGCAGGTCGTCGGCGATCTGAAAAGCAAGGCCGATGTCGCGCGCATAGCCATGCAGGCCGGTCCGCGCTTCCCGCGGCAACCGCGCCAATATGGCCCCCGCATCGACGCAAAAGGCGATCAGGGCACCTGTTTTCAGGTTCTGAAGGCGAGTCACCGCCGCAAGGTCGAACCGGACTTTCTCCGCCTCCAGATCCATCATCTGGCCGCCCGCCATGCCGGCGGGGCCGCTGGCGATCGCCAGAGCCCTGATCAGTTCGACCCGGACGAAGGGGTCGGGATGGGTCTGTTCGTCGGCGACGATCTCGAACGCCAGGTCATGCAGGCAGTCGCCGGCCAGTATAGCGGTCGCCTCGTCGAAGGCCCTGTGGACGGTGGCCTTGCCCCTGCGCACGTCGTCATCGTCCATCGCCGGCAGATCGTCGTGGATCAGGGAATAGACATGGATGCACTCGATCGCCAGCCCGACCCGCAGCACCGTTTCCGGCGCAATGTTGAACAGGTCGCAAGTCGCCTCCACCAACAGCGGGCGCAACCGCTTGCCGCCGCCCATGGCCGCGTGCCGCATGGCGTCATACAGCCGCCGTCGCGGATCGCCCGGCACGGTCAGCAACGCGTCGAACGCGCGGTCGATCCGGCCCGCAAGAGCAGCCGATCGAGCGGCGACCAGTGCGCCGGCGGGGGCCCCGCCTCCCACGGCCGCCGCGTCAGTCAGCGCCGAACGGCGTGGCGCCGGTCACGGCACCATTTGGGTCGATCGTGAGTCGGGCGATCCGCGCTTCGGCCGCCTGCAAGCGGTCCAGGCACCGTTTACGCAATTCTTCCCCCTGCGCGTACAACGCGATGGACTCGTCCAGCGGCACATCGCCCCCTTCCAGACGGCGGACGACCGTTTCCAGCGCGCGCAACGCATCCTCGAACGACAGCTGCGAGGGATCGACAGGCCGGGTCGTGCTTGTTTCGTCCATGGCCCTGCATTGACTATCCCTGTTGCCGGGGTCAACCCTGCATTACTTCCACCGCGGCCCATATGCCCGATTGTCATCATGACGTCATGCCGCCGCGCAAGGGCGCGGCGTGTCGAAACACCCCAGAAGGCCACAGTTTTGCGTTGACGCATCATGCTGCGAGCGCACATAAAAGGATCGCTATGAAATATTATATCCCCCTTATCGCGGCCGCGACGATCAGTCTGCTGTCGGCCTGCAACAACAATGGCGAACCTGAAGTCGTCGGCGGCCCCGCCGATCCCCTGGCCGCCCAGCTGGCCAATGCCGGCGACCTGGAACTGCCGCCTTCGGTCAAGGAAAGCCATCAGTATCGCTGCAAGGATAACAGCCTGATCTTCGTCGACTTCATGAGCGACGACAAGACGGCGATCCTGCGCACCGAACGCGACGGCACCCCGACCAGGCTGACCGCGGCGGAAGCGGGCGCCCCGTTCATCGCCGACGGCGGCTATGAAGTGACCGGCACCGGCAAGCAGATCACCGCCAATGTGGCGGGCAAGGGCGCGCTGAGCTGCAAGGCCTGATTCGTTCCCTTTCGCATTTATCAGGGGCCGGTTCCGGGGAGGGGCCGGCCTTTTTCCTTTATGCGGCGGCGATGACGCCGGTCGCGCGCCCGCGACCTGCCTGCTGACCCCCGGGGCCTTGCCTGCTGACCATTGCCTCCCCACCGCGCCCCCGCTAAAGGCGCGGGCATGTCCAGCGCAACCGCCCAGATCACCCCGGAAATCGTCGCCGAGCACGGCCTTTCCTCCGAAGAATATGACCGCGTCCTGCACGCGCTTGGCCGGGAACCCAATCTGACCGAACTCGGCATCTTTTCGGTCATGTGGTCGGAACATTGCAGCTATAAAAGTTCACGCATCCATCTGAAGAAACTGCCCACCACCGGGCCTCAGGTCATCTGCGGCCCTGGGGAGAATGCGGGCGTCGTCGACATCGGCGACGGACAGGCCGCGATCTTCAAGATGGAGAGCCACAACCACCCCAGCTATATCGAACCCTATCAGGGGGCCGCGACCGGGGTGGGCGGCATTTTGCGCGACGTCTTCACCATGGGCGCGCGGCCGGTCGCCAATCTGAACGCCCTGCGTTTCGGCCGGCCCGATCATCCCAGGATGAAACATCTGATCAGCGGCGTGGTGCGCGGCATCGGCGGCTACGGCAATTGCGTCGGCGTGCCGACGGTCGGGGGCGAGGTGAATTTCCACCCCGCCTATGACGGCAATATCCTGGTCAACGCCATGACCGTGGGCATCGCCGACACCGACAAGATTTTCTACAGCGCCGCCAGCGGCGTCGGCAACCCGATCGTCTATGTCGGATCGAAGACGGGACGCGACGGCATTCACGGCGCGACCATGGCCTCGGCCGATTTCGGCGAGGATTCGGAAGAAAAGCGCCCCACCGTGCAGGTTGGCGACCCCTTCACCGAAAAACTGCTGATCGAGGCGTGTCTGGAACTGATGGCGTCCGACGCGATCGTCGCCATTCAGGACATGGGCGCGGCGGGCCTCACCTCCTCCAGCGTGGAAATGGCGTCCAAGGGCGGCGTCGGCATCCGGCTCGACATGGACAAGGTGCCGCAGCGCGAAACCGGCATGACCGCTTATGAGATGATGTTGTCGGAAAGCCAGGAGCGCATGCTGATGGTGCTTCAGCCCGGCAAGGAGGCCTTTGCCGAGGCGATTTTCCGCAAATGGGAACTGGATTTCGCGGTCATCGGCCAGGTCACCGATACCGGCCGCATGGTGTTGGTGCACAAGGGCGAGACGGTGTGCGACATCCCTCTCGCGCCGCTCGCCGACGATGCGCCGCAATATGACCGTCCGGCCATGCCGCGGGACGAGTATCAGGTCTGGGCGGGCGTGAAGCCGCTGGGCGACATTCCGCAATCGGCCGATCTGGGCGCGGATTTGCTGGCGCTTATGGCATCGCCCGACATCGCGTCGCGCCGATGGATATGGGAACAATATGACCATATGGTGGGCGCGGACACGGTCCAGTGTCCGGGCGGCGACGCAGCCGTCGTGCGTGTCCACGGCACGCGCAAGGGCATTGCGATCAGCACCGACTGCACGCCGCGCTATTGCTATGCCGACCCCTATGAAGGCGGCAAGCAGGCGATCGCCGAATGCTACCGGAACCTTTCCGCGGTCGGCGCGACGCCGCTGGCGGTCACCAACTGCCTGAATTTCGCCAACCCCCAGCGGCCCGAGATCATGGCGCAGCTGACCGGCTGCCTCGACGGCATGGGGGACGCCTGCCGGGCGCTGGACTTCCCGATCGTGAGCGGCAACGTATCACTCTATAACGAAAGCAAGGCGACCGGCGGTGGCAGCGCGATTCTGCCGACCCCCGCGATCGGCGGCATCGGCATGCTGAAGGACGTCGACGCCATGGCGACCGTCGCGTTCAAGGGCGAGGGCGAGGCGATATTCGTCATCGGCCGGAATGACGGTCATCTGGGCCAGTCGCTCTGGCTGCGGGACCTGCACGGGCGCGAAGACGGCGCGCCGCCGCCGGTGGATCTGGCGCGCGAACGGGCGCATGCCGAATGCGTGCGCACGCTGATCGCGCAGGGCAAGGTTTCGGCTGTTCATGACGTGTCGGACGGCGGGCTGCTGGTCGCCATCGCCGAAATGGCGCTGGCGGGCGGTATCGGCGCCACGCTTGAGGGGGTCGACGATCAGGGTACGGCCTTTGGCGAGGATCAGGCGCGCTATATCGTCACCAGCGCCGACGCGCACAGCATCCAGGCGGCCGGCCTGCCGATCACCCGGATCGGCACGACCGGCGGCGATGCCGTCGTGCTGCATGGCCGCGCCATCCCCCTGGCCGATCTGCGCGCCGCGCATGAGGGTTTCTTCCCGGCATTGATGGACGCATAAAGCGCCGCGCCCGCGTTCAGGGCGCGGCGCGCGTCACGCGACCGAACAGGATCTGATAGCCATCCTGTCCGCCATCCGCGTCGAACGCCGCCATGACGCGCCGCAAATCCCTTACCGATAACGGACTGCGTCCTTCCCCCGGCACCACCGCGCCGATCCCGCGCAGATGATCCAACAATCCCCGCGCGCCCGGACTGCCGACCGCGACCTCTTCGTCAAAGGCGAAGGCATCGTCATATCCGGCCAGCATCGCCCGCATATCCGCGAGCGAGGGATAGTCCGGCACCCCGCTTGCCAATCCGCGGGCGTCGTGCGCCGCCCGCCAACGGGCGAAACTGCCCTGCCCCATGGTGGAGAAGATCAGGCTGCCCCCCGGCCGCAGCAGCGCCGTCAGACGGGCGATCGCACCCGGCAGATCGTCGAACCACTGAAAGGCCAGGCTGGAGAGGATGAGGTCGAACCAAGGCCCCTCGAACGCCGGCGCTTCGCCATCCATGGTCAGGAACATGCCCGCGACCCGCGCGCCCGTCGCCGCCCGGGCCAGCATGTCGGGCGACAGGTCGGTAACAACCAGTTGCGCGCCCGGCCAGCGCGCCTGGATGTCGCGGGTCAGGAACCCGGTGCCGCACCCCACTTCCAATATGCGCGCCACGCCGCCGGGCTTCTGCCGGCCGGCCAGCTCCGCGACCAGCGCCGCGGCCATCCTCTGCGGCCCGGCATGATCGTCATAGCGATCGGCGGCCGCGCCGAACGCGTCGCTTATCCGTTGCTTGCGGCGGCTGTTCATGGCTAGGCGCATTGACAGACCGCGCGTCTTTTTTCCAGCATCCTGCCAGGGACCCGTCCGATGACCGCCGACACCAGCAGCCGCATTGCCGCGATGGATATGCTGCGCGGATGCGCGGTGCTGGGCATCTTGTGGATGAACGTCAGCGCGTTCGCGTTGCCGGGCGCAGCCTATTTCAATCCGGCGGCGACCGGGCCGCTGACGACCGGCGACATTGGCGTGTGGACGATCAGCCTGGTGGCGGTCGACGGCAAGATGCGCGCTCTCTTCTCCATGCTGTTCGGCGCGTCGATGCTGCTGCTGATCGAGCGGGAGGAGAAGGCCGGCCGCGACGGTCGGCGCGCGCACCTGATCCGCGCGGCATGGCTGTTCGTCCTTGGCCTTGCCCACTATCTGCTGCTGTGGTGGGGCGACATATTGATGAACTATGCGGTGGTCGGCTGCGTCGCCCTGCTCTTCATCCGGCAGGAACCCTTCGCCCTGATGAAATCGGCCCTGTTGGCCTTCTTCCTCCATATCCTGCTGTGCGGGGCATTTGTCGCTGCGCTGTACGCGTGGTCGCATGCCGCCGCCGCGCCCGACGCCATCCCCGCCGTGCGGGAAGGCTATGCCGCCTTCATCGCCGGCTACGAGCCCGGCAGCCCCGCCATCGCCGCCGAAATCGCCACCTATCGCGGCCCGCTTTCGGGCATTGTCGCAGATCATCTCGCCAGCTATCCGCTGCAATGGCTGCAAGCGCTGCCGTTCAACACATTCGACACGCTGGGTTTCATGCTGCTGGGCATGGCCATGCTGAAGGGCGGTTTCCTCACCGGGCGCTGGGACGGTGAGCAATATTGGCGAACCGCCCGCCATTGTTTCCTGATCGGCCTCCCACCGATGGCCGCGCTGGCGGTCTGGGCGATTCTCAGCGGGTTCGCGCCGCTCACGATGCACGGCATCCTCCTCCTGTGGTCCTTTCCGTTACGCATTCCGCTCTCGGTCGGATGGGCGGCGCTGTTGCTCTGGCTGTTCACCCGCCAGGGCGGCCATGTGCTGATCGCCCGCCTCATCGCCGCCGGCCGCATGGCGCTCAGCAACTATCTGGGGTCCAGTCTGATCATGACGGCCATCTTCTATGGCTGGGGGCTGGGCCTGTTCGCGCGAATCACCCCGGCCGGACTGCCCCTGTTCGTGATCGGGGCATGGGTCGCCATATTGCTGTGGTCGCCCGCCTGGCAAAAGCGATTCGCGAGCGGGCCGGCAGAATGGCTGTGGCGCAGCCTGGCACGCGGCCAGTGGCAAAAGATTCGCAGGAACGCTTGAATCACTATTGCGACCCATTATCAGTCACGCTATCCTGCCGGCACAGGAGAACGCCGAATGGTCGTATGCGTCTGCAATGCCATCCGAGAGAAGGATTTGAAGGAAGCGGTGCGTGATGGCGCCGACACGCCTTGCAGCGCCTATGCCCGTTTCGGGCGTCGTCCCAAATGCGGGCAATGCGTCCCCTTTGCCCGCTCCATCATAGCTGCGGAGCGCCTTTCCGCCTGAACAGCCTGCCACGCATTTTCAATAGCAGCGGCGCACGGCGAACGGTACGCAGTAGCACGGTTAAAAACGGCTGATTTCCTAGGGTTTTCGGCTTAACAGACGCGTGCCTTGCGGGTATGATCATCCAGGTTTTCCATCAGCCTGGAGAAAAAAGCATGAAGGGCGACGCTAAGGTCATCGACTACCTCAATGAGGTTCTCAAGAATGAGTTGACCGCCATCAATCAATATTTCCTTCACTATCGCATGCTTGATCACTGGGGCATCAAGAAGCTGGCGAAGTTCGAATATGAAGAATCGATCGACGAGATGAAGCACGCCGACAAGGTGGCGGAGCGTATCCTGTTTCTTGACGGCCTGCCGAATTTCCAGTTGCTCGGTCGCCTGAAGATCGGCGAAACGGTCGAGGAAATATTAAAGGCCGACCTGGAGCTGGAATATGAGGCCCTGCCGCCGCTCAAGGACGCGATCGCCCATTGCGAAAGCATCCGCGATTATGTGAGCCGCGATCTGTTCCAAAGCATCCTCGACAGCGAGGAAGAACATATCGACACTTTGGAAACCCAGTTCGAGATGATTTCGCGCATGGGAATCCAGAATTACATCCAGTTGCAAAGCAAGGCAGCGGAGGATTAGGCTCTTCGGAAATGCCCACCAGGTGCATCCACACCGGTCCTCACCCGACCACCCGGCTATGCTATCCTGCTTGAGCGGCGAGGCGAGGATGAGGGCCGGTGCAGCTTGCTGAAATGCGTTCACCCGCGCATTTTCAAACAGGCTCTGGGAACAGAGAGCTGCAGGGATGGCGAACCGAAAATGGCGGTTTTTCGTGCCCCGAGCACGGCCTGCTAAATGCAGGTGAGCGCCGGGCGTACGGAAAACCGTTCTTTGCAGGCTGCCAGAATTGAATGGCGATCCGTCCTACACCAAGCTGAACGGCGCGCGGCGCACGCGGACATGATTTCACGCCAGCAGGCTGACCGGACAAAACCGCATCTTCCTGGCGATCCTTCCGTCCCCGATTGACACGCCACCCCGGCCGGAAGGCGGGATATAAGGGTGATGATCCTCTGTTCATCCCGCCGGGGTGATGGCTTTACCACAAAGCAGGCATGTATCGGGGCGACGCAATAGAGCATCGTGCGCAAAAGTGGGCACCGACTTTGCGCACGATGCGACAACAAGGAATTAAAGCACGCGTCCTGCGTCCGATTTAACGCAGCGTGCTTCTAAAGCGCCGATCACGGTTTGCACCATCGCTGGCGCGGGATTCACGGGAAAACCGGGGTGATGCGCCACGCCGGCCATACTGCTGACGGATCGAACAGCGCGCGGCGGGCCGGAGCCGATGGACAGCAGGGCCAGCAGCGCCCGTGCCTTGGCGCGCCTTCCCCATTCCCGTCAGATCAACGCATCGAGCACCCCGATCAAGGGCAGGTCGGCGGGAGGCATGTCCAGCGCATACATCTGCGCGGGCCGCGTCCACCGCAGAGCCGTCGCATGCCGCGCTTCCGGCATGCCTTCCCATTTCCGGCAGACATAGAGCAGCAGCAGCAGATGCCGGTCGCCCACCGGCGCACTGGCGAATGTCGCCGGCGCCAGGCAACTGGCATGGGTGCGGATGCCCAGTTCCTCTTCCAGTTCGCGGATCAACGCGGCTTCGGGCGTTTCGCCCGGCTCCACCTTACCGCCGGGAAACTCCCACAGATCGGCCATGGCTTTGCCGGGTGGCCGCTGTTGCAGCAGAACCCGTCCGTCCGCATCGACCAGCGCGGCGGCGACGACGAAAAGGGAAGAATGGTCCGTCATGCGAATCCCGTAAAAAGCATTTTTTAACCCTGTTGTCCTTACAGCGAATATCGGGAGTGGCTGTAATTATATGGGGGCGACATGCGGGGGCTGAAGCAAATAACCGCCCGGCGCCAAAGCTGGCGCAGCATAGGGCGTTGCGAACGCGGCGCGACCGCCATCGAATATGCGCTGATCCTGTCGCTGGTTTTCCTCGCCATCATTGGTGCGGTAGCGAATGTCGCG